>NYYB01000101.1 GCA_002685755.1 Nitrospinota bacterium | reverse complement strand
GCCGCCGAATGCGAGGAGTGCGAACCTACCTGGGAGGCCGGGGAGGACGGCGGCCCGGACGGCGAGGGCCCGGCCTTTAACTTCGTTCCCGTCGATCCCTGCCAGCCCGTCATCGCCGCCCTGAGGACGGCGATGGAGGAGCGCATCCCCCGTGCCTTCGTGGACATCGAGGTCGAATCGTTCCGCCCCGAGTCCCAAATCCTCCCCGACCCCTACGCGCTGAAAAGAGTCTCGCTCGAGGCCTTCGCCGCCGCCCTGCTCACCTCGGCCCCCCGGCCCGAGCCGGGCAGCCAGCGCGAGGCCCGCGTCAGGGGGATGGCGGTCCGCCTACGGAGGCTTGAAGGGGAGGGCTACGGGAAAATCGCCTTCGTCTGCGCGGCGGTGGACTGGCCCTGGGTGCGCCAAAGCTATCTCGAGGGCGAATCAGGGGCCGCTCCCGATGGCGGGGCCGCCCCGGATGGCGTAGCCGATCTCGATGAAGGGATTTTCCCGCCCGCCCCCCGCCGCTATCTCGTCGAGGCCTCGACGCTCACCTTCGTCCTGGGCGAGCTTCCCTTCATCACCGCCCTCTACGAGCGGCGGCGCGAGGAGCTTCGCGGTGACCGCAACCTCTCGATCGACGGGGTGAAGGAGTTGCTCCTCGAGGCTCGCACCGAATGGCTCCGCGAGTACGAGCCCGTCCTCAACTGGGTCACCCCCCAACGGCTGCAGATATTTCTCCAGTACGTCCGCAACCTCACCCTCCAGGCGAGCCGCCTTACCCCCGATCTGTTCACCCTCGTCCTCGCCGCCAAGCAGATCGCCGGCGACGCCTTCGCGCTCACCCTCGCCGAAACGGCCCGGAAGTATCCCTATCAGGAGGAAGATGGCGGCCCCGGTAAAGTGCGCGCCGGTATCGGCGAGGCCGAATTCCCCGACGGCGGCGTAGGTGAAATCAAGAACCGCCTCGGCGGCTCCGAGGTCGTCTGGCGGCCCATCTCCCTAAAGCCGCGGGCCCCCCAGTACAGGAAACGCCAGTGGCGGCAGCGGTGGAACCCGTTCACCCAGTGCTCCTGGCCGCCCGAGGACACCAAGATCGAGAGTTTTCACACTCATGTGCGTGATCAGGCGAAGGCCCTCCTCGGCCAGGACCTCGCCCGCAGCGAAAAATTCACCACCTCGATCATGGACGGCCTCGACATCAGGGAGACCCTGCGCAGCTGGCACACCGGCGATCTCTACGTCAAGGAAATCCCCCCCGCGCGGGGGAATTTGGAGGTCGTCGTCTTCCTGTTCGACACCCCGGCCGACCCGGACAGGTACGCCTGGCGGACGATGTGGTTCGCCGAGCACGACGAGGAGTCCACCCTCTGCATGTTCGCCACCCCCTTCGAGGAGAACGTCATCGGCCCCGGCGTCGCGCAGTCCACTTACGGCGGGGCGTTTTTCATCTTCCCTCCGCGCTTCATCGACGATGTTTGGCGCGACCCGCGCTTTGATTACGCGAGGACGCTCGAGGAGCGCCTCATCGCCGGCGCCTGTTTTCACTCGCGCGAGCGCGTCGTCGCCCTCGTCAACCCCGGCCCCCCCCCGGCGAGCTGGCGGCGGATCGCCCGGCTCAACCGCAAGCATCTGGTCCACATCCCCCTCGGGCGCTTTTCGCGCGAGACCGTCGAGCGCATCCGGCGCTTTCACGTCCTGAACGGCCGGGAGGTCCGCTCCTACGCCTCCAGGTTCATTCAGGACGTATGAGGGGCCGCGTCTCGTGAAACCGATAGCGCTGGATAACATCTCCGGCCTTAAAAACCGCTTCAACGCGGACCGGGGCCGCCCGCGCCTGATCGTCATCTTCTCGCCCACCTGAGGCCTCTGCCTCGAGGGCGCCCGTTGGGTTGACCGAAATATCTTGAAAAACGGCGCGGGCTCTGAACTCAAGGTCTACGCCGTCTGGGTCAGGCGGCTCAAAAGAGACGCCCCGGGCCACATCGACCCCGCCATATTCGGTCACCCGGCGGCGAGCGTATTCTGGGACGAGGACCAGATCGCCGGAAAATTTTTCGCCGCCGCCGAGGGGTTTCACTCCCCCGTCGCCTGGGATTCCTACTACCTCTACGGCCCCGAGGTCCGCTGGCGGGCGATGGCCGCACCGATCACGGCCTCGGGTTTTCCGGTTATGAATTTCCGGCGGGATTTGAGGCGGTTCGTGCGGGGGATGGCGGAGGGGTGATTAGAGATAGTCAAGGGCTGAGGTGATGCAGTCTGTGATAGAGTGTATCGGTCAAGACTTTTTCGCTTCGATAGATAATCAGGGTGATTGAGTTCGATAGGAGCTTTTCAAATGACCATAGACGAGTTAACCACCCGGTTTCCGGAGATTCCGGCGGATTTGAGGGATGAACCCCTGCTGGCGGAATTCGCCGAGGCGTTCGGGCCTCAACTGGCGATAGCCGAAAAGCCCGTCGCCTGCACCGTCGAGCAGTCGGCGGGCAACGCGTTTTACATGAAGCTGATCAACCCGATCGGAATCTACGCGATCGGGCTCGCGAAGCGGGAGGCGGTGCTCGGCCAGATACAGGCGCTAGTGGAGGGTTTCAGGGCCGACCCCGAGGGCTATGCCGCCTCGCTGCTTCCCGGGGGCGTTTCTCCCGTGCAGGTGCGGGGTCCCGGCTGCGAATAGCAGACGTTTGACTGAAAAAAGGGATGGCCTCGGGCTGTCCCTTTTTTTTGCGCGGACCCCCGGTCGGGGGCGGACTCAGCCGCCGTAGAAAACGGTGTCGCCCAGATCCTTGAGCCATAGGGTGGCGTCGTCGGCCCGGCCCTCGGGCTCTGTTCTGACGCCGGCGCCGGTCACCTCGCCGACGAAGATGGAGTGATCCCCGTTCTCGACGGTCTCGGCCAGTTTGCACTCCACCCAGGCCGGGCAGGAAAGAAGAAGCGGCGCGCCCGCAGGGCCCTTTTCGAAGGCCTCGCCGCCGATGCTGTCGCCATCGCGCTCAAGGGGCTTGAAGAAGGTGAAGGCCGCGCCCTGCTGGTCCTTGCCGAGGAAGTTGAGGGCGAAGACGCCGGCTTCCTTGATGGTGGCGTGAACGCCCGAGTCGGCCTTCACCCCGAGGGCGACGAGTGGAGGGGCGAAGGAGGCCTGGGTCGCCCAGTTGACGGTGGCGGCTGCGACGGCGCCATCCCCGCCCTCGGCGGTGAGGACGTAGAGACCGTAGGGGATCATCCTGAGAGCGGTTTTCTTCGCGGCATCGTCCACGATTGCGACTCCTCTTTTTCGGTAAAGTGCAGGAAAAATTGAAACCGGATCGGTTTTTTTGGGGTGGGCCTACGATACCCGTTTTTCGGGCGCCGATCCATTCATCGCGCGCGGGCGCTCCGCGCCGGGACGGAGTAACCCTGTTCGGGCACGGATTGCTCCCCCCGGCACGGATTGCCCTGTCAGACAGGCGGTGCGAGAATCCGGGCACGCGAAAATCGCGGGGGAGTTAGGAAGGGGACTTTCGGTGGCCAGAGCGCACGAGATACCAAGACGGCTCCTTGTCGCGGTCGGCGGCAACGCCACTCACCCGCCCGAGATCAAGGGGACGGCCGGGGAGCAGGCGGCCATCGCCGCGGCGACGGGCAGGGCGCTGCTCCCGCTGATGGCGTGCGACACCGAACTCATCGTCACCCACGGGAACGGCCCGGTGGTCGGGAAGATTCTGATGCGCCAGGCGCTCTCGGGGGCGCGGGTGACGCCGATGACGCTCGATATATGCGTCGCCCACAGCCAGGGGGGAATTGCCTACCTGCTCATGCAGGCGTTCGAGAACGCGTTGCGCGAGGCGGGGAACGCGAGGCACGTGGTCTGCCTGCTCACCCAGGTCGAGGTGGACTCCGATGACCCGGCCTTCGGGAATCCCGAGAAGTTCGTTGGCTACGCCTACAGTGAGGAGGAGGCGCGCGCCTTCGAGTGCGAGGTGGGCTGGACGATGCGGGAGGATCCGGGCCGGGGCTGGCGCCATGTGGTGCCCTCGCCCGAGCCGAGGCACATCGTCGATATTTCGCTGATCCGGGCGCTGGCCGAGCGCGGGGCGGTGGTCATCGCGGGCGGAGGCGGGGGGATTCCGGTCGTCCGCGAGGGGAGCGGGATGCGCCGCGGGGTCGAGGCGGTGATCGACAAGGACTTGACCTCGGCGCTGATGGCGAACGTCCTGGGGATCGAGGACATGCTGATCCTGACGGCGGTGCCGAGGGTGGCGGTTCATTTCGGGACGCCGGAGCAGCGGCAACTGGACGAGGTTTCGCTCAAGGAGCTGAAAAAATACCGGGAGGCGGGGCATTTTCCGCCCGGCAGCATGGGCCCCAAGATCGAGGCGGCGATTCGCTTCATCGAGGGCGGGGGCCGGCGGGTCTGGATCACGAATCTCGAGGAAGCGCTTCCCGCGCTGAGGGGAGAGGCGGGGACGCTGATACATGCGGACGATGGCTGAGATAAAAAGCGCGGAGCCGGGAGTCACGGGCTCGGCCTGTGTTCCGGAGTCCTATATTTTTCCGGTGACCCTGATGGGCGGGGGCGTCCGGAGGGCGCTCGGGCTGGTATCCAGTACAACCAGTGCGGCTGGCGCGGCCGGCATCGAGGGCCGGGTGCTCGCGGTGTTTCGCCGGAGCTTTTATCTGGAGATGGGCGGAGGGAGCGCGGGTAAAGAAGGCGCTCTTGTCTGCATGGGGCCGGCCGGGATCGGGCCGGGGCCGCTGAACGCGATCTGCGCGCTGCCGGAGGGAATGGACTGGCGGGCGTCGGGTCTCGCGGAGGGGGGCCGGGCGAGTTGTTGGAGAGAACTCCTCTGCGCCGGGCGGTTTTCGTTTTCGTGCGCGGGGGCGGCTAACTGGCGGCCTGCGCCGCCGGGCCTGGATTTCGACAATGCTCCTGCGATTCGGGCGGCGCTAGAGGCGATGGCCCGGAAGGCCGGGCGCCTTGCGCCCGAGGAAGGGCTGGGGCGGCTGATCCCGGCGCTGGCGCGTGGCGAACCGGCGCGGTGCGAACCGGACGCCCTGGATAGGCGCGGCGGGAAGGACCAGGTAATGCGGTCTGGATCGCGGGGGGCCGGGGCGCTGATGCGATGGATTCGCGAGATGGTGCGGGCCGAGTTGTCCCTGTTCGAGACGGCGCCGACCGGGTTGTCCCTGTCCGAGCCACCGGAAGCGGCGGCGGGGCTCATCGGCCTGGGGCCGGGACTCACGCCTTCGGGGGATGACTTCATCGGCGGGGCGATGATCGCGCTCAGGACGATGGGGCGCGGGCGGGAGGCGGACCGGCTGGCTGCCTGGGCGCTTCCCCTTGCCGAGAGCGGCACCGGCCGCATCAGCCGGGCGCATCTCGAGTGCGCCGCGCGGGGAGAGGGCGCGGGGGCGCTCCACCGGGTCATGGAGACGATCCCGGGGATGTCCCTCCGCACCGGGGGAGACATCGCGGCCTCACTCGCCGCCATCGACGCTGTCGGCCACACCTCGGGGTGGGACGCCCTGGCGGGAGTGGTAGGCGCGATAGCCGCCGTTTGCGGCGATTTCTCTCAATACGATGATCGGGAAAAGAACGGCGTCCGGGATAAGGAGCAAGAGTGGTGAGCCGAATCGCCGTGGTGGGCGCGGGAGCGCACGGATTTTAATGCGCGATGCCCGCCGGGGGGCTACATTAACCAAAGTAATGTTTTTTTTGAACGAGATGATTCCCAGGCTCCGCCCGCGTTTTTCCGGCACCGGCTTTTTCCCCGGCTCTCGAAAAGGTTGCCCGGTTCCCGACAATGTTCAAGGAGGAAGAATCATGGCAGACAAAGTCCGGCAGGTGTACTACTACTACCTTAGAACTCCCGACAGGCCTGGCTCCGGCGAAAAAATCCTCAACATTTTTAAGAAAGAGCGCGTCAGCTTCACCGCCGTTCACGCCTTTCCGAGCGGAAAGACGATCCAGGTGGACCTCGTTCCCAAGGACGGGCGCAAATTCCTGCGCGTCGCCAGAAAGGCGAAGATGCGCCTGAGCCAGAAGAAAAAAGCCTTCGTCGCCGAGGGCGGCGATCGCGCGGGGGGGCTTGTCTCGGTCCTCGATAAAATCTCCGCCGAGGGAATCAACGTCACCGCCGTCACCGGCCTCGCCGCCGGCAAGGGACGCTACGGCGCTATCTTCTGGGTCAAGCCCGGCGACTACCGAAGGGCGGCTAAGGCGCTGGACGCCAAATAAATCCGGATGTGGGATAGAGAAACGGCGGAATGCCCTCAGGGAGCGGCTTAACCGTTTAGCGGAATCTCCATGAAGATCGCGCCGGGGGGTGATCCCTTCCCGTAAGGCGGAATTTCGCGGAACCCCATCGAGAGGTAAAGGTCAGCCGCCGCCCGCATGGAGGGCAGGGTGTCCAGCCGCACGGCCCCGAATCCGGCCCCTCCGGCTTCCCGGATGACGGTTTCGGCCAGCGCGCGGCCCACCTTCCGGCCCCGAAATGGGGGGCGCACATAGAGGCGCTTCATTTCGCCGGCGCCGTCTCCCAGCGGGCGCAGCGCCGCGCACCCGGTCGCCTCCCCGCCGACCGAGGCGATCCACAACCACCCCCCCGGCAGGCTGTAGTTTTCCGAAACTCCGGCGAGTTCGGCCTCCAGGTCCCGGATGCATCGGTCCACCTCGGGCGTTTCAGCGTATTCCGCGATCAACTCTCGGGCCAGAGCGAAATCCTCGGCCGAGTCGGCGAGGGCGATCTCCACCCTTTGGGTGTCCCCTAACAGTGTGTCGGTCATTCGTCCGCTTCCCGGCGGTTCCCGGCCGCCTCTTCTCCGGTGGGGTGCCCGTCGCGCTTCCACCAGTCCAGCCCGCCCATCTACTCCCTCACCCTGAAGCCGAGACCGGTCATGTTGAGCGCTCCCTTCGTCGAGGTATTGTACCGACATCGTAGCAGTAGGTGACGATAAGAGATTCCCGGCCGGGAGTCGAGGCCGTCTCGTGGCTCATCTCGCGGTAGGGGAAAACAAGGCCGAAATTTGCTAAATGCGGAGCGTCGCCGCATAATTCTGGGTTCTTCTTCCGCCCGCGGTTGAAGTTTGTGGGTTACTCTTTGTTGAAAGGACACCTTTAGGCATGGATGTCGTTTTCATCTCGCCTCCTGAATCACATTCCATCGAAAATTCGCTCCCCGAGCAGATTCAGCAGGGAGCCGGGGTCTACCCGAAATTGGGTCTTCTTTATGTCGCGGCTTACTATGAAAATGCGAGCGGCAACCGATCGGATTTTATCGACGCCCCCGCCCTGGGCCTGGACTATGCGCAGTTCGAGGAGGAGATTCGAAAAAGACCCATTGACGTGGCCGCCATCAGTGTATTGACGTTCAATCTCATCGACTCATGCCGGGCGGTCGAACTGGTGAAAAAACATCACCCGAAGGCCAAAGTGGTTTTCGGCGGCCATCACGCGAACTACTATCCCGGTGAAACGGCGAAACTTCCACATGTCGATTACGTTCTCACCGGAGAGGGGGAAATATCATTTACGAGCCTGATCGAAGCCATCGATCGGGGCGAGCGGCGCGAGGAGCTTTCCGCCATTCCGGGGCTGAGTTGGAAGGATCCGTTCCAGTGCAACGTGTCGGAGGGAAGGGGGGACGCGAGGAATCTAGACGATCTCCCGTTCCCGGCCCGCCACCTGATCAACCTGCGCAACTACAATAATTTGATTGGTGCGAGCGATGTGACGGCGACGATTCAGTCTTCGAGGGGATGCCCCTTCGCGTGCACGTTCTGCGATATCCGGCGGACGGAGTTCCGTTGGAGAGATCCGGGAAATGTTGTCGATGAAGTCGAGGCGCTCGCCGATCAGGGGGTTGATGATTTTTTCTTCGTTGACGACACCATCACCATCCGCAAGAAGCGCGTCCACGAGATTTGCGAGAAAATCGTACGGCGCGGTATCAAGATTCAGTTCAAGATCAGTTCGCGGGTGGATTGCATCACCGAGGACCTTCTCCGCGATCTCAAAAAAGCGGGATGTTACCGAATCCATTACGGCGTGGAGAGCGCCTCCCAAAGAAGCCTGGATTATTTGGAAAAGGGGATTAACCTTGACTTGGTGCGCCGGGTGTTCAAGCAAACGCACAACGCGGGCATCGGAACTTACGCCTACATGATGATCGGCATTCCCGGAGAGACGCGAGAGGAGATGGAGCAAACCTTCGATTTCGCGGCCGAGCTGGACCCGGATTATTGCCAGTTTTCCATTTGCACCCCCTACCCCAAGACAGAGCTCTACGACCGCATGCTCCGTGACGGGATCGTTCCCCATGACTACTGGCAGGAATTCGCCGAGAAGCCCCACGAGGGGTTCAAGGTGAAATTCTGGAACCCGGGTTTCGAGGAAGATGAGTTGCGCGAAATTCAGCAGCACGGCCTGAGGAAATTCTATGGACGGCCTAAATTCGTCCTTCGGGAGTTGACCCGGGTGCGAACGGCAACCGACTTTATTCGAAAAGTTTCCATGGGAGCGAGTCTTCTTTTGAGACGCAAGAAAAAAACGACTTCCGCCGCCACGTGATTCCTTTGCCGCGCCGTTATAGGGCCGGGGCTTAGGACATCCCTACTCGGTATCACGGTCTTCTTCGGAAGCCTTCTCTTCTTGATTTTCCCGCAATTGCCCAAGGGCGATGTGGCGGGCAATGGCGGTGATGCGCTGGGACAAAATCGTCATCTGGACGAACAGATAAATCAACAAAAATACGATTCCCGCCAATATCATGACTACCCAGGCCTGCTGGGCGTCCTGCGTCCCGGTGACCCATCTGAGGAGCCCCCAGGCGGGCGGAAAATTGAGGGTGAAGACGCCGAGGCCGAGCAAGAGCAACCAGGCCACCCCGTAGCCGATATAGAGGCGCACCCGCACAATCAGATAAAAGGTGTATATGGCTAATAGCAGGGCCGAGAGATTGGCGAATATCAGAAATGTCGTCCTCATTCCTTGGGCTCCCACCGCTCGTCCATCCAAGCCCGCACCAGCGAGCACAGAATAAGCGTGCCCGTCATCATCGGGTAGGAGATTAGCGCCAGGCCTCCGTACATCGACACCCCCGCTTCCCGTTCGGCGAATGTCGCCGGATGCTCGGCGATGCGGAATCCGCGCCGGCCCAGGTAAACCAGGATTTCCGCGTGCATGTCGAGAAAGCCCCCGGCCGCTATGATGGGCAGGGACTTTTCTCCGACGGCTTTCATGCCCGAGGTGGAGTCGGTGATTTTTTGGCCGGTCAGGGCGCTCGCCAAGCGGCTGAAGAATTGATTCCCCCAGTAACGGCCAGCCGAAGCCCCCTTTGTGTCACTTTCCAGATAGCGCGAGGCGATGATGATGTCGCCTTCCCCGCGGATGAGTTTTTCCATCATTGGCGCGATTTCGCGGGCCGGGTGCTGGCCGTCGCCGTCGAAAAAGACGGCCCGGCGGTAGCCGTTTTCGACGGCCCAGGCGCATCCGATCTGAATCGCACTACCGTATCCCAGGTTGCAGGGGAGGTAGAGGTGCCGGACCCCGAGCCCTTCGACTATTCGGCGGGTGGCGTCCGAGGAGTGATCGTTCACGACGAGGATGTCTAGCCCGGCGGCGTTTTCCCGAAGGTCAGCGATGACGCGCTCGATGCTTTCTTCCTCGTTATGGGCGGGAATGATTGTGAGAGCGGGGGAGGTAGCCACTATGAGAAACTCCTCTCCTCGGGGGCCCGACGGGCAAGGACGGTGACGATATCGAAGGCGTTAAAATAGAGAGAGGGGCCTCTCTCCATCGATACCGATCCGTTCCCGGTCAACAAACGGACTGCCCTGCCGATTCGAAGCCGCCTTCCGAAGTATCGGAAGGAAACCGGAGTCAGCCCCGCTCTTTTCAATATCTCGGTCAGCGTCTCCTTGGTGAAGAAGTACAGATGAACCGGGGGGAGCATCAGCCACCAACGCTTCCTCAAAACCCTTGCAACCAGCGAGCCGATATCGCCAGTGGATAATACCAGCCAACCGTTAGGTTTGAGCCTGGCAGAGGAGGTCTGGATATCCAGCAACGGGTTGGTCAGATGTTCAATGGTGTCCCACATCGAGATGATATCGAACTCGCCCCAATTATCAGGGATGCTATTCGTCGTTCCGGCCACAGCTGTGAGGCCCGCCTGTTGGGCTATTTCGATGCAATATTCGGAGAAATCCACGCCCGACACCTTCCAGCCGCTTTGTTCGGCAACCTTCATGAAGCCACCGGTTGCGCATCCGATATCGAGCCAGTTTCCATTTTGAATCCCGCTTTTTTGGACGATCCATCGAATCCATTTCAAGTAATCGGGTGTCCGTTGCTCGATTTGATCCTGATAATTCCGATACATAAGCCCTTGGAAGTAATCTTGCCCGTAAATGGACTTCAATGACGCATCATCAGGAATCGGTTCCGTGAATTTGAGGCCGCAGGAGAGGCATTTTAGAATCGAATACCCGGATTTTTTGTATTGAAGTTCAAAAGATTGGCTGTCGCATATATTGCAGGTTCGCGAGGTTGAAGGAGTCGATGCATTTAGCAAATAATATCCTCCACGGCGAGTTGCGAGTCAGCATCCACTATGCGCAACGATCTTTCAAGTCAGCCAAGGATACCAATAAATCTTGGGGTCCGAATTGAACGCGGTCATTTCAAAAAAATTATTGCAGTGGATTCCGCCGGCCATCCCTTTGGTATTTTTGATATTTTCTCCCGGAGAGGCCCTGGGCGGCGGAGGTTTAATATCCCTCTTACATCTATTTCATTTGCTCATGGCCGGAGCGGCTGTTTATCTATTGTTTCTGATCGGCCACATGGCGTTGGATCGAGCGGGATTGCTTCCCGGCGATTATTTTGAGCGGATACTTCTCGCGATATGTACGGGTTTTTTCGTTCTTGGGGTTTCTCTTTTTTTATTGGCCTCGGCGGGAGCGCTCCGCCCATGGATTGTGTGGCCGCTGGCGGTCCTCGCCGGTTGGTTTTCGAAAAGATCGTCGGTCGATGAATTTATCGCTTCCGACCGGGCGGATAGATGGAAATGGGAAAAGGGCCCGGTCCGGGCCGCCGCCATCGGCCTTGGAGTGTTATTCGTCCTGCTCTTCGGGGGGTCTTTACTCGAAGCGCTCATTCCGTCTCCTCATTCGCCCGATGCCCTGGCGCACAACCTCGCTTACGCCAGGCTGTTCGCCGAATCCGGGGGCTTGGTGTTCACGACCCACAGCCCCTTGTTTTTTGCCATCACCGGGTACTGGGAATTTTTTCTTGCCAGCGTTGCCTTGTTCGTTCCCTCGGACGTCTCGATGTTGGTGCTTGCCCAGCTCTTTCACCTGATATTGGGGCTCGGGGGCACGGCCTTGGGGATCGTCTGTCTCGTTCGGAGGCTTTCGCACCTCGACAACCGGGAGGCATTGGCGTTCGGAATCTTCGGTGCGGTGCTTTTCGCGGGGATGCGAATCGACGTTTTTCACGTCAGGCGGTTTCCGCTGCTCATCGTTGCCCCCAAGTCGGATCTGTTTATCGTGGCCCTACAGGCGGCCGGGGCGCTGGCGTTTTTCGAATCGATGCGGAGCCGGACGACCGGCGCGGGGTGGGCCCTTCTGGGTGGATTGCTGCTCGGTGCGGCCTCGGGGGTCAAACTGACGGCCGGTCTGGCCTCCGTGGCCCTGGGGGTCGCCTTCATGATTTATCCGCCCGAGGCCGTTTCGCTCCGGAAGCGGGCCTCGCTGGCCGGTTGGGCGGCGGCCGGGCTCGCTATCGGACTCGCGCCCATGTTGGCGAAAAACGCCCTTGCCCTCGGGAACCCGATCTATCCCCTGATGACCTCGTATTTCGGGACATATGAGAATCCCGAATATCTCCGGTATGTCATTTCCGGGTTCAGGGACACGCGCGGTTCTTGGCTCGACACGGGGTGGCGGCTATCCAGGCTCATCGCGCCCTCGGCGGCATTTGCGACCCTTCTGGCGGGTTTCTGGCCGGGGATGGCCCCGCGAGGAGCGTTGGCGCTACTTCTTGCCGTTCCTGTATCGATAGCGGTTTCGGTGGCGGTGTTTTCGGGGACCTTTCCGACGCGCTACGCCCTGTTCATCACCGCCTTCGCGGCCGCCTGCGCCGCCTGTCTCGCGGGCGCCCTCATCGATCGCCTTCGGGCGCGATTGGAGAGCGTGGGAGATTTTCCCACCCGCCGCGCGCTGCCGGCGGCATGGATCTTCCTTTTCACGCTCGCCGCCCTCCCCACGCATCTGGACAATCGCCTCAAGCGCGCGTTCAGAACCGCCGGAAAAACGACCATTCTCCGCGAGCGGGTGTACCGCATGAATCCGGTCTCGCGCTTTCAGGCCGGATGGAAGGGCCGCCTTCCGGAGGGGGCGAGGCCGATGACCTTCTACCGGCCCGAGCGGCTTTTTGCCGTGACCCGGGGATGGCTCCCGGTGGTTGCTGTCGAGAGTCCCTCGTTGGCGGCCCTGTTCCTGCGCGAGTCCGATGGCCCGGAGATTGAAAGGGCGCTCTTTAAGAGGGGGATCACCCACGTCTACTTCGGATCGCCGCTCGTCCCGCCGGGGTTTCCGCTGGACGCCCGGCCGCTTGCCTCTCATCTGCGAAACCGCCCGCCGCTCTGGCGGGAAAGTGGAATCGAGATGTACGCCCTGTCCTCCGGAAAAATGAGAAAGGGAATAGAAGGAAGGTAAGGAGCGTTTTCAGGGCAGATGCAGCCTTCTTACTTTTTCGGTTTCGCGGGAAAAGAGGGGCCGGTTGCGCTTTGGACGATCAGGGTTCAAAAAATATCGTCATTGCGCTCTTGGCGACGAGGGCCTACGTCAACATCGCGCGGACCGGCGGAGCGCACAAAAAGGTGAACTGATTTTCGAGGCGGACGATCCGGCTCCTCTCTGAGAATGACAGGGAGGGCTACTTCAGTTGACCTCCGCGATGGTTACCCTTTACATTCGTATGCTTGAGTTTTCACCTCGCTGATTGTGAATCGGCCCGATGGCCGGGGAGTGGAGGAATGAAACAAATCGCGCACTGGTACTTATCCTCCATCGGAGCCAAGCTGGTGATGGCCGTGACGGGCGTGCTTCTTTTCGGGTTCGTTCTCGGTCATATGACGGGCAATTTGCTGATGTTCGCCGGGCCGGATGCGATGAACGCCTACGCCCACTTTCTCCAAGAAAAAGGAATGCTGCTTTTGGCCGTCCGGGCGGGGCTCCTCGCTATTTTTGCGGTCCATATCGCCTCGGCCATCCGGGTTCACCGCCAGAACCGGGCCGCGCGGCCCGAACCCTACGCGGTCTCGAGCTATCTGGTCACGACCTACGCCGCGCGCACGATTTTCGTCAGCGGGCTCATCGTCCTGGCGTTCGTGATTTACCACCTCCTTCACTACACCCTCGGGGTGACGAACCCCGAGTTTTTGAGGATGCTCGACCCCCAGGGCCGGCGGGACGTCTACGGCATGGTGATCACCGGCTTCACGAACCGGGCCGTCGCCTTGAGCTACATCGTCGCGATGCTCCTTCTTTCCTCGCACCTGAGCCACGGGCTCACCAGCTTGTTCCAGACGCTTGGCCTGCACGGCCCGAAGTTCAAGCCTCTTGTGAACAAGGTCGGCCCGGCGGTGGCCATCGTGATTTTTATCGGCTTCGCATCGATTCCCCTGGCCGTACTGTCGGGCAGGCTAAACTAAACCCGAAGAGGCACGCCGTATGAAACTGGACGCGAAAATCCCCTCGGGGCCGATGGCCGGGAAGTGGGAGAAACGCAAGTTCGAGGGCAAGCTGGTCAACCCGTCGAACAAGCGCAAGTACAACATCATCGTGGTCGGATCGGGTCTTGCCGGCGGCGGCGCGGCGGCCTCGCTCGGCGAGTTGGGCTACAACGTGGATTGCTTCTGTTTTCAGGACAGCTCCCGGCGCGCCCATTCCATCGCCGCCCAGGGCGGAATCAACGCCGCCAAGAACTACCAGAACGACGGCGACAGCGTATATCGCCTTTTCTACGACACGGTGAAGGGCGGCGACTTCCGCTCGCGGGAGGCGAACGTCCACCGTCTCGCCGAGGTAAGCGCCGCGATCATCGACCAGTGCGTGGCGATGGGCGTGCCCTTCGCCCGGGAGTACGGCGGCACGCTGGCGAACCGCTCCTTCGGCGGAGCCCAGGTTTCGCGGACATTTTACGCGCGGGGCCAGACCGGCCAGCAGCTCCTCCTCGGCGTTTACTCCGCCCTGAGCCGCCAGATCGGAGCGGGGCAGGTGAGGATGCACCCGCGCACCGAAATGCTCGACCTCGTTGTCGTCGATGGCCACGCCAAGGGCATCGTCACCCGCGACCTGATCACCGGCAAGATCGAATCCTGGGCGGCCGACGCCGTTGTCCTGGCGACCGGCGGCTACGGCCCGGTGTTCTACCTCTCCACCAACGCCGTGGGCAACAATGTGACGGCGGCCTACCGCGCCCATAAAAAAGGCGCGCTCTTCGCCAACCCCTGCTACACCCAGATTCACCCGACCTGCATTCCCTTGAGCGGCGACCATCAATCGAAGCTGACGCTGATGAGCGAGTCCCTCCGCAACGACGGGCGCATCTGGGTGCCCAAAAAACAGGGTGACACCCGCACTCCGGGCGATATTCCCGATGCCGAGCGCGACTACTACCTCGAGCGCATGTACCCGAGCTTCGGCAACCTCGCCCCGAGGGACATCTCCTCGCGGGCGGCCAAGCGCGCCTGCGACGAGGGCCGGGGCGTGGGTCCGGGCAGGTTGGGCGTCTACCTCGACTTCAGGGACGCTCTCTCCCGCCTGGGCGATGACACCATCCGCCAGCGCTACGACAACCTTTTCGACATGTACGAGCGCATCACGGGCGAGAACGCCTATAACATGCCCATGCGAATCTATCCGGCCATCCACTACACCATGGGCGGCCTCTGGGTGGACTACGACCTGATGAGCAACGTGCCCGGCCTCTACGTGCTGGGCGAGGCCAACTTCTCCGACCACGGGGCGAACCGCCTCGGCGCCAGCGCCCTGATGCAGGGCCTCGCCGACGGCTGCTTCGTCATTCCCTACACCATAGCCGAATACCTGGCCGGCACGGCGCCGGGCGAGGTGGGGACCGACCACGATGAATTCAAAAAATCCCAGAACGAAGTAAGCGACCGGATCCGGGCGCTTCTCTCGGTCAACGGGAAGCGGTCGGCCACCTCCTTCCACCGTGAGCTCGGCCTCCTGATGTGGGAGAAATGCGGCATGGCCCGCAACGAGGCGGGTCTCAAGTCGGCGCTCGAGATGATCCCCGCCCTCCGGGAGGAGTTCTGGGAGAACGTCAAAGTCACCGGAAGCGGCAACGACCTGAACAGCGAGCTCGAAAGGGCGGGCCGGGTAGCCGATTTTCTCGAGTTCGGTGAACTTCTCGTCACCGACGCGATCACCCGCGAGGAGTCCTGCGGCGGCCACTTCCGCGAGGAGTACCAGACCGAGGAAGGCGAGGCCATGCGCGACGACGAGAACTTCTCCTTCGTCGGCGCCTGGGAATACACCGGGGAGACCCCTATCCTTCACAAGGAAAACCTCGAGTTCGAGGAAGTGCATCTTGCCGTGAGGAGCTATAAATAATGATCTTGACCTTGCGCATCTGGAGGCAAAAGCATGCCCGGGACAAGGGCAGGTTTGAGACCTACGAAATGAAGGGCGTCAGCCCCGACATGTCGTTTCTCGAGATGCTCGACGTCCTGAGCGACTCTCTCGTCGATAGGGGAGAGGATGCCCTCACCTTCGACAACGATTGCCGCGAGGGCATCTGCGGCATGTGCTCGCTCACCATCAACGGCGTCCCGCACGGCCCCGACCAGGGGGGCACCGTCTGCCAGCTCCACATGCGGCGCTACAAGGAGGGCGACACGATCACCATCGAGCCCTGGCGGGTCTCGCCCTTCCCGGTCCTCAAGGATCTGGCCGTGGACCGATCCGCCTTCGACCGGATTATCCAGGCGGGCGGCTACATCACCACCAACGCGGGTAGCGCGGTGGACGCGAACGCCATCCTGGTCCCCAGGGCGGACGCCGAAACCGCCATGGACGCGGCCGCCTGCATCGGCTGCGGCGCCTGCGCGGCCTCTTGCCCGAACGGCTCGGCCATGCTCTTCGTGGCGGCCAAGGTGTCCCACCTCGCCCATCTGCCCCAGGGAGCGCCCGAGCGCGCCCAGCGGGTTTTGAGCATGGTGAGCCAGATGGACCAAGAAGGTTTCGGCAACTGCACCAATCATTCCGAGTGCGAGGCCGTCTGCCCCAAGGAAATCAACGTGAGCCACATCGCCAAGATCAACCGGGAGTTCATCCGCGCCGCCGTGAAAAGTATTTTCTAAGACAAGAGAGAGAACAGATGATGAGGATTCGTTTCTTCGGTCTCTTTTTCACGGCGGTCCTGTTCGCCGCATTTTTGCTTCCGTCCGCGGCATCAGCGGCCGAATGGCAAACCTATAGCCGGGACGCGTACATCCAGTCCAAAAGCGCGGGCAAGATCGTACTCGTTGCCGTTCACGCCGACTGGTGATCTACCTGCCGGAGGCAGTTGCCTCTGCTCGAAAGCCTGGTCAAGGAAAAAGCGTTCGAGAACGCCGTGGCCTACCGGGTCGATTTCGACACCGACAAGAAATTCCTGAGCGAGCACCGCGTCCGGTGGCAGAGCACCCTGATCGTCTTCAAGGGCGAAAAGGAAGTGGGCCGCTCCGCCGCCGACCTCGACAAAAACGCCATCCGTAAGCTCTTCTCTAGGGGCCTTTAGGGGCGCGGGTTTATTCCCCGTTCAGCCTCGCCGTTTCCCACAGCCTCCGCCACCGCTCCGCCTCCTCGCGGATCAGGTGGTGAGCGATGATTCCCTTCTCGGTGACGTAGCAGGTGATCAGATCGCCGGGGATCGTCTCGAAGGTGACGTTCTCGCAAATATCGCCCGAGCCGGGCCAGACCTCCTCGCCCGGGCCTCTTTCCAGGACGACATCCGCCGCGGTCAGCCGGCCGCTGATCTTGAAGGTGTCGGAGATGACGGCGCAGGGTTTTCCGAAACGGCGGGCGGCCAGCGCCGCCGGGAGGCTGCCCACTTTGTTGACGGCGGCGGTGTCGCGGCAGATCGTGTCCGCGCCGATCAGCAGGGCGTCCGCCTCCCGCATGAACAGGCCCACCTCGGCGTCGGTGACGCAGCGCGCCTCGCGGCCCGCCCCCCTGAGCCGTTCGACCGTCCGCCTGCCCTCGAGCAGGGGCCTCGACTCGGCGACGATGATCTCGCAGCCCTCTGGCGCGGCGGTTTTCAGCGCCTCCTCGACCGACGAGGAATAGCTGAGGGTGATTACGCGCTCCGCGTCCCGGAGGATGGTTCCCGCCGCCCCGGCCATGCGTCCGGCGTGGGAGGCGATGCGGGCTTTCATGGAATCGGCGATCTCAAGGCCGAGAGCGCCCAGCCCGCCGGGCTCGCTGATCGGCTCCGATTTCAGGCGCTCCCGAAAACCGGCGTAAAACATGAGCGCCCAGTTGCCGGGGGCGGCCATCGAGGGGCGGAGGCCGTCGATCCTCCGGACCATATTCAGGATCTCCGGCAGGGGGTCGGCCGCCTGGTTATCCGTCTGGTTAACCGAGACGGCGGCGCAGGTCTCCGCCATCAGGTCCAGACCCAACACTGCCAGCTGAGCGGCTCCCGAGGATTTGTCCCCGGCGATTTTCAAGGCCGCCCGCTCAATCGCCTCGGTCTTCCGGCTCATCGCGCTTGTGACCTCCTTGATCGTTTCGGGGGCCGATGATATCCCAGTTGAAGTTCCCATCCCATTTACCGCGGCATCATATCAAGAGGAGTTCCGCGATGGCGCTTGCCCCCGAGCACGTGAACCCCGAGAGCATCCGAACGGCCTATCCCTCGGCCTGGCCGCAGTATCCCTATAACGAGGCGCCGCCCACCCCCGAGCAGTCCGAGGTGCGCTATTCCATCTATTCCGAGTTGGCGCGGCGCCTCCGCGTCCGGGACGGGGTCGAGCTGGCCTACGATGTATTCCGCCCCTTCGCGCCGGGCGAGAAATTTCCCGCCCTGTTGTCATGGTCGCCCTATACGCGCCAGCTCCAGGGGACCCTCGCCCCCCTCGGTCAGAACGAGGCGGGCCTGACCGAGTTCTGGGTCCCCCGCGGCTACGCACAGGTGATCGCCGACGTGCGCGGCTCGAACGACTCAAGCGGCGCGTGGGATAACTTTGGCCCCGAGGAACAACTCGACCTCGCCGAGATGATCGAGTTCATCGCCGGACAGCCCTGGTGCAACGGCAAGGTGGGGATGGTGGGCTGCTCCTACTTCGGGATGAGCCAGCTCCTCGCCGCCGAGCACCAGCCCGTGGGCCTCGCCGCCATATTCCCCTACGATGCGGCGACCGATCTCTACCGCGACGCCTACTACCACGGCGGGATCTACTCGGCCTGGGGGCGGTTCTGGTTCACCAGCCTCATGTTCCTGAACCACACGGGGGGTCGCGTGGCCGATCTGTCGGGTTTCAACAATCACTTCAGCCGTATTCTCTCGCGCGAGGACCCGTTCGACTGCGCCTATTATCAGGAGCGCTCCTCGGGCCCGAGTCTTCACCGGGTCGAGGTGCCCACCTACTTCGGCTGCGACTGGAAGTTTTTCGGCCTCCACCTCCGGGGGTCGTTCATGGGCTGGGAGGGCGTTCCCGAGACGACGCCCAAGAAAATGCTCATCGGCCCCGAGTCGCGGCCCCGGCGGCCCTTCGGCGTCTATCACGGCGAGGCGCTACGCTGGTACGACCACCATCTGAAAGGCATGGACTCGGGCGTATGGGAGGGCGCGCCGATCAATCTCTACATCCAGGGCGAGGACACCTGGCGGGGCGAGAGCGAGTGGCCGCTCGCGCGCACCGACTGGCGAAAACTCTACCTCTCGGGCGACTCGCTCACCGAGAACGCGGGCCCCGCGGGCGAGCGCGGCTACACCGTGATCCCCGGCACCCGGGCGACCTGGCGCGGCGAGCCCAAACTCGTCTTCAGGACCGAGCCCTTTTCCTCGCCCACCGAGATCACGGGTCCGATGGCGCTCTACCTCACCGCCGTCTCGGACCAGGACGACACCGATTGGTTCGTCTTCGTCCGGGACGAGTCGCCGGACGGCTCCCAGCGCCTCCTCACCCGGGGCATGCTGCGCGCCAGCCACCGGGAGCTCGACCCCGGGAAGAGCGAGCCCTGGCGCCCCTGGCACCCGCACACGAGCGCCGAGCCCGTCACTCCCGGCGAGGAGATCGGCTACGTCATCGAGATCATCCCGACCTGCAATCTTTTTAAGGAGGGCCACCGCCTCAAGGTCGAGATATCCTCCTGCGACCCTGACACCGACCTCATCTACACGCACGAGCCGCTGCCCCGCGTCGTCACCAACACGATTCGCACCGGCCAGGGGGGCTCCTATTTGCTGACGCCGTTTATCCCGAGATAGGGCGGGGAGCTGACCCTCAAGAAGTGGTTTTCGCCCTAGTCTCCGGCCGGTTCGATGCGGGCCGGCTCGATGCAGGCCGGCTCGTCGTTGCGCGGGTTGTTGACGTGGCGGCTGACGGTATGGGCCTCCATCTCCCCGGCTGGGTAGGGGCGCAGGAGGGGCTCGAGGGTCCCGGGCTTCTCGTTGGCCGGGTCCATCCAGCGGCCGTAGTCCCCGGGCGCGATGATGACCGGCATGCGCGGATGAATTTTGGCGGCCATCTCGTTGGGCGAAGTGGTGAGGATGGCGCAGGTCTCAAGCTCCGATCCGTCTTCGCCGCACCACTGCTCCCATAGCCCGGCGAGTGCGAACGGGCGGCCCTCCTTCATGCGGATGAAGAAGGGTTGTTTCGCCGCGCCGACCCGCGTCCACTCGTAGAAGCCGCTGGCGGGTATCAGGCAGCGCCGCCGCTTCATCGCGGCCCGGAAGGGGGGCTTCTCGGCCGCCGTCTCGGCCCTTGCGTTGATCATGCGGCTGCCGATGGCGGGGTCCTTGGCCCAGGAGGGGATCAGCCCCCACTGGAGCAGGGTGAGCTCCCGGGCCCCGCCCCCTCCGGCGCGAACGGCGGCCACCGGCTGGCTCGGGGCGATGTTGTACCGGGGGGGGAGTTCTCCCGCGAGCTCGAGCCCGAAAAGCGCCTCGAGCATCGCCTTCGGGGCGATCAAAGTGAAGCGTCCGCACACGGATCAGTCCGCTTTCCACTCGACGCCGTTGACGATGTTCTCGGGCTCGCCGCCTTCGATGACGCGGTGGACGTTCGCCATCCAGGCCTCGAGCTCGCGCACGAGCGTTTCGTCGTCGCCGCCGGCGATGTGAGGGGTGGGAATGAGCCCCGGCGCCCGCAGCAGGGGGTGATCCGCCGGGAAGGGCTCGGGGCTGAACACGTCGAGCCCGGCGCCCGCGAGGTGGCCGTCCTCGAGAGCCCGCTGAAGGGCGTCCTGATCGACCAGGGGCCCCAGCCCGATGTTGATTAGATAGGAGCCGCGCGGCATGGCGCGGATGGCGTCCTCGCCGACGATGTGGCGCGTGTACTCGTTCAACCCGACCGAGGGATAGATGACGTCCGAGGTGCGGAACAGATCGTCTTGCCCGACGGGGGTGGCGGCGGTTTTCCGGTCGATCCACTCCGGGAGCGGCGAGCGGTTCCAGTACCGGACCTCCATCCCGAAGGCGGCGGCGCGCACCGCGAACTCGCGGGCGATCTCGCCCATCCCGAGAAGGCCGAGGCGCATCCCCCGGAGGGGGCGGACGCCCTCGAGTTGGGTCCAGTTGTAGGCGCTGCCGTCCGGGCGGGTGGGCGAGAGGGGCTTGTCCGTTCCCTCGCGGGCCGCCCGGGCGGCCTCGGGCATGTTGCGCACCAGGTTGAGAAGGAGGGCCATCGAGTGATCGGCGACCGAATCCACGATGGGACGGCCTCGAAAGGCGACGGGGACACCGGCCTCGGCCGCCGCCCCGGCATCGACCTTCTCGCCGTAGCGGGTGGCGACGTTGATGAACCGCAAGCGCTTTGCCCTCTCGAGGAGACCGCCGGGCAGGGGGGCGTTCTTGGTGAGGAAGAATTCGGCCTCCTCGGCCGCTTTCAATAGTTTCGCCGGGTCGCGCTCCATGATGAAATCCATCCGCTCGCTCGATATGGCCGTGTCGATCCGGCTCTGGTGCTCGGAGGAGATGGGCCGCCCCCGGGTCGAGCCGATGGCAGGGTGATAGGCGACCACTACTCGTGGAATCGGCATGGAAGCTTTTCTCCACTGAAAAAAAGAATGAGCGAACGTCTTTGCCGATTGAGTCTTCATATTAAGCCCGCGACTTGAGGTCGCGTCTGGAGCCCGCCCATCGGCGGCCCGGGGCTTGAAGGGCGCGGCCAAGGGCGGAACCGCCCGGGCGGTGATTTGGACTGACGGAACGGGGAATTTTCCCCGATGCGGCGGCTCCGGGCAAGCCGCCCGGCGGCCTGGCCGGGTTTCCACTGGACGGGAAATTGGGTAGATTTCGCTCTCATACTCCGGGATGAAAGCGGTGCCCGGCGTCGCCGGTTTCCATTTTTTTCAGGAATTTTGAGATGATGGGTTCACCGAAGATAAATTTCAGATGTCCGAGACCGCTCCTCCGCGCTCGCGCGATTGTGGTAGGGATTCTGATCGGGCTCGCCGCCGCGGGCTGCGGCAAGGGGAAAGTGTTCGATCTTCCCCGGGGAGCGGGAACCGTGATGATTATCACCGAGCCTCAGGGCGCGATTATTGCCTTCGACGGCTCGGTGCGAGGCAGGACCTACGAGAAGCAACCCATCGTTCTGAAGGGGATCACCCACGGCTGGCACACCATCAAGGCGACGCTGCCGGGCCACGTCCCGCGCGTCGAGGAGGTCCGGATCGACGGTTCCGAGACCGAGATCCGCATCCCGCTTTCACGGGACACCTTCGGCAGACTCTCCGTGGTCGTCGATCCCCCCGGCGCGGAGGTGTTCATCGACAGCCGCTATCACGGCATGGCCGAACCTGGGAAGGACATCGACTCGCTCGCTTTCGGGGAGCACACCCTCTGGCTCCGCCTGAAGGGGTTCCAGTCCGAGAAGCGGACCATCACGGTCGAGCGCCAGTTCCACCGCGCCTACCGGCTGCGGATGCGGGTGGTCCAGTAACCCGGAGCCGGGCCGACGCTCAGCCCCTGACGCCATCCTCGATTAGCCGCCCGAAGGCCTCAAGGTTTTCTTGGGCGCTCTCCATCTCCCGGCCCGGGGCGTAGCTTTCGATGGCGGCGATTCCGGTGAAGAATTTTCCGATCTCCCGAAGCGGCGGGCCCAGGTCGTGGATCCCCTCGGCGAGGGGAACGTGGACGCGCTCGCGGGTCGAGCCGCTGAGGTGGATGTGGGCGATGCAGGGCTCAAAGCCTTTCGTCTCGGCCGGCAACCCGCTGCAGAGCAGGTGCGCGAGGTCCACCGTGATTCCGAAGCCGGGGCGGTCCACCTCACGGGCGATTTCAGCCGCCGTGGGGATATCGGTGACGTACTCGCCCGGGCGCGCCTCCATCACCTCGAGCACCGCCCGCACGCCCAGCCGCTCCGCCTCCCCGGCGATCTCATCCGCGTATGCCCTCATTTCGGGAATAAAATCCTCGGCTCTGTCGTGCGAGCTTGAAAACGCGCCGGGGTGGAGATTCACGATCCCGGCCTCCATCCGCGCGGCGTCCTCGAGGCTCCTCAGATATTGGGCCCGCGATTTGCGGCGGATTCCCGCGTTGATCGAGGTGACGTTCAGGTCCCGGCTCGGCCCGTGGACCGAGAGCGCCAGATTTTTTTCGCGGACGGCTTTGCCGAGGGCGGCGGGGCCCTCGCCGGAGGCCCAGAGGAGTTCCGACCAGATCTCGACGGCTTGGTAGCCCAGGCGCTCCGCGGCGTCCACCAGTTCTCCGGGCGAGAGGGACCGCAGCGTGGTGGAGGAGAGCGCGACCTTCATCGGAGTGCCTTTCACGCGGGTTACGGGGGCGGGCGGGATGAACTCCCGCCGGCCATGCTGTAAACTTCACCCTCCATTTAACACGCAATCCTGTCAACGGCTCCGGGGCGTCCTGGATTGGTTCGGGGGAGGCGTCATGCCGAAAATAGTGGTCATCAGCGGGAGCAGGAGGCCCGGGAACAATACCGATAAAGCCCTGCGCATCGCTCTCGATGAGATTGGCGCCGCCGCCGAGGTCGAGGTTGTCCGCGCGGGCGAGTGGCGCTTTCTCCTGCCGGGTGATGAGGGCGCGGCCCTGCCGGGCGTGGCGGACGACGGCGAACGCCTTCGCGAAAAAGTGCTCGGGGCGGACGGGCTCCTCATCGCCACCCCCGAATACCACGGCAGCATATCGAGCACCCTCAAGCTCATTATCGACAACCTTGGCTTCCCCTCCACCCTCGAGGGAAAGGACATCGCCATTTTCGGGGTGGCCATGGGCCCCGGCGCGGACAACGCCGTGGGCCACCTGCGCCATATCCTCACCCACATCGGGGGACGGGTTCTCCCCACGGAGACCTCGGTCGGGAGCGTTCATAAAGTCTTTGACGAGAGCGGCGCCTGCACCGACGAGGACGTTGAGGCCGCTATCCGCGCCGTCGCGCGCGCGCTGCTCGATCATATAACCGGACCGGACAGCGACGATCTGTCGGGACTCTGAGGTAGCCGGTGGCGGATTTTTTTGATCTTTCGGGCGGCGGGCGGATCGCCTACGAAAAATTTTCGGGGAAATCGCCCGGCGTGATGTTCCTCGGCGGGTTCCACTCGGACATGACAGGAACCAAGGCCGCCGCGCTCGACGCGCATTGCCGCGAGGCGGGGCGATCGTTCGTCCGCTTCGATTACACCGGCCATGGCCTCTCGTCGGGCGAGTTCGTGGAGGGCGGCATCGGCGGCTGGACGGAGGACGCCGTCGCCGTGCTCGATGAGGTGGCCGAGGGGCCTCAAGTGCTCGTGGGCTCGAGCATGGGCGGCTGGATCATGCTGCTTGCCGCGCTGGCGCGGCCCGAAAGGGTGTGCGGCCTGGTGGGCGTCGCCGCCGCTCCGGACTTCACCGAGGATTTGATCTGGAGCGCGCTTTCGCCCGAGGCGAGGCGTGAGATCGAAACGCGGGGAAAGTGGATTCGCCCCTCCGAGTACGATGAGGCGGGATACCCCATCACGCGCCACCTGATAGAGGAGGGGCGAGAGAATCTCCTCTTGCGCGGACCCATCGCCATACGGTGCCCGGTCCGCCTCATTCACGGATTGGAGGACGAGTCCGTCCCCTGGGAGGTGTCCAGAAAACTCATGGGCGCGCTCGATAGCGGTGATGTCAGCCTCACCCTCGTCAAGGGAGGCGATCACCGCCTCTTGGAGCCCGCCGATATCGGGCGCCTTATCGGGACGATAGAGGCGCTCTGCGGGGAGATGGAGAAGAATCATTGACCCACAGGCGAAGTAATATCCTGTCATATCATTGAAATAAAATAGGTTATATAAAAACAATCTTGCTCGAAAAAAACTTGAGAGTCAGGGCTCCGAGGCTTACTGTATGAGCAAGTGTTCACTCACTATACGTGAAGGTAATGATCATGCGCGACGGAACAAAGACCAAAGAGAGCATCGAAAGAACATCCCTTCGCCTCTTCGTGGAAAAGGGAGTCGCCGAGACCACGATTCGCGATATCGCCTCGGCCGCCGGTATCGCCGAGGGGACCATGTACCGCCACTACGCCAGCAAGGAGGAGCTGGCCTGGAGTCTCTTCTCGAGGAACTTCACAACCCTCTCCCGCGAGCTTGATCGTCTCCAGAAAGAGCAGCCGAGAACCCGGGAGAAGATCGGGGCGATGATCCGGTGTTTCTGCACTTTATTCGATTATGACCCGATTCTGTTCAGCTATCTCTGCCTCCACGCGCTCCACGGCCAGATCGCGAAGATGACGCCCGACATGCCCCAT
>NYYB01000100.1 GCA_002685755.1 Nitrospinota bacterium | reverse complement strand
CGTCGTCCGCCTTGTGGCCCATACCCTTAAAAATTTTCCCGTTGCTACGTGCGACGACCTCGACCGGCGGGACACCCTCAAGGTACCAGCAGGCCATGTCCACGTAGTAGGTCAGAACGTCCATCACCGGGGTGGCCTCGGGCGAGCGCTTTATAATCTGGAGCATCTGGGCCCGCGAGTTGTAGACCCGCGAGGTGATTCCGAGTATCTGGCCGAGCCGGCCCTGGGCGATCTGCTCCTTTGCGAGCATCCAGCGGCGGTCGTGGCGGCGTGAGTAGCCGACCCGAAGCTCCACGCCGGTCCGCTCCACCGCCTCGACGATGCGGTCGGCGTCCTCAAGGGTGAGCGCCAGCGGCTTTTCGACGAAAACGGGCTTGCCCAGCTCAAGGGCCTGGAGAATCGCCTCGGCGTGATCGTGTTCGGGGGTCGAGACGATGACCGCGTTCACCTCGGGGCGGGAGATGACCTCCAGATTGTCCCCCGATGAGAGGTGAGCGGCCACGTTTTCGGCGAGGGAGTCCGCCCGCTCGGGGTCCTTGTCCGAAATGGCGAGAAACTTCACCGAGGGGTGGCGGGCCGCCATATTGGCCCGCAGGGTTCCAATGCGGCCCGAGCCCACGACGGCGACTCCGAGTTCTTTTTTTTCCATGGTGATTGGTCTCCGGCGGTGTTGCGAAGGTTGTATATCGTGATTGAGATTGGGGTATTATACGCCTTCTTCTCTTATTCTCCGACCTTGGGAGCGGCTCACGATGCGAATCACGGAAGCGGATGTCTGGGAAACGGCGAGCCAGGTGAACCAGCGCTCGCGAAACCGCTACGGCGGCGCGACACGCCTCGATCGCGTGATCGTCCGGCTCAGGGACGACGCCGGAAACGAGGGCTGGGGGGAGGCCATGCCGGTCAGCTTCACCGAAGAGACCGGGGCCGCAGACGCCGTAGCGCTCCGGGAGGCCGCCGGCAAGATCGCGGGGCGCGAGGTGGAGGACCCGGCCGCCGAGGTGGACCGCCTGGCGGATTTCGGCGGGCTCAAGGCGGCCCGCACGGGCCTCGAGACCGCCCTGCTGGACCTCTGGGCCAGGGCCTCGGGCAGGCCCTTCTCGGACGCCCTGGGCGGCGAGCGGCGGGATCGCTTCGCGCTCGACGGGCCCATCGGCCTCGTTTCGCCCGAAGAGGCCGCCGAGAAGGCAAAGGGCTTTCTCGCGTCAGGCATCTCCACCCTCAAGGTCAAGGCGGGCCAGGACCTCGAGGCCGACGCCCGGCGGCTGCTCTCCCTCCGCGAGGCGTTCGGCGACCGAATCCGGCTCCGAACGGACGCCAACGGCGGCTATTCGGCAGATGAGGCGATCCGGTTTACGAATAAAATTCTTCCCGCCGGCATCGATCATTTCGAGCAGCCCGTCCTCCCCTCCGAGGAGGGGTGTTTTGATGTATTCAGGGAGATTCGGGCGATGGGCATACCTATCGCGGTGGACGAGTCGCTCTTCTCGCTCGATGACGCCGAGCGGCTCATCGCCGAGGACGCCGTGGACGTGGGCGTCATCAAGATCGCCAAATTCGGCGGGCCGCTCGCCGCGCGTGAGGTGGCCCGCGCCCTCGAGGCGGCCGGAAAGGCCTGCATTCTCAGCTCCTCGTACGAGTCCCATATCGGCAAATCATCGGGTCTGGCCCTCGCCCTCTCCCTTGAAAACTGCGACCGCGCCCATGAACTCGGCCACTTCGCGCCGGAGGAGGATTTCACCCGCTGGCGCCATGATATTTCGGGGGGCGTCATGTCGCGCCGCGAGGGCACAGGCCTTGGCGCCGAGGGAATTTTGTACCGGATGGAGGCGATGACCGTTCCCGCCTGAACCGCTCCGGAGCGGACGCGCTCCCGCCTGCGGCGATTGCGTGCCCGGCGGCATTGCGTGCCCGGCTACCCTGACAGGGGGAAACTCCGGCGGACCCGGGCTGCTTGTCAGGCCGCCTCGAGCGAAGGGGACGCGGCGCCGGGCTCGCCCTCGACCAAAAGCCGCTTTCGCTGGATGAGGAAAACCCCGCCCAGAATCAGCGCCCCGGCGGTATGCGCGAAAATCCCCGGCCAGAAGAGCAAAATGGCGGCGGCGATCAGGAGCGCCCGCATCGGCGCCCCGAAGGGGAAGTACATGTGCCCCACCATCGCCGCCGAGAGGCCCGTGAACCCGATTATGGCCGCGACCAACGCCTCGAGCGCGGAAAGAGGCTTCGTCCCGATGAGTAGGAGCGGCGTGTAGGCGAACATCAGGGGGATGACGTACATGCCCTTCGCCGCCCGGAAGGCGGCCCACGCCGCCTTGGCGGGATTGGCGTCCGCCAGCCCGGCCGCCGTATAGGCGGGCACACAGACCGGCGGAGTGAAGCAGCTGTCCAGGCTGTACCAGAACACGATGAGATGGGCCGCCAGCATCGTCAGCCCTATCGACTCGCCCAGCTCCAGCATGGCCGGGACCGCCATGACCGACAGGACGATATAGGCCGCGCTCGTCGGAAGCCCCATGCCGAGGACGAACGAAGCGATTCCCACCAGCAAGATTCCCAGGAAAAGGTTGCCCTGCGACAACGAGACGACCAGGGAGGAGAATTTAAGCCCCAGGCCCGTCTGGTATAGCGCCCCGATGATGATTCCCACGGTAGCCACCGCCGCGCAGATGGGAAGGGTTTGCTTCGCGCCGCTCTCCATCGCCAGGAAGATATTCCAGACTCCGTCGGCGACGCTCCTGGCGACTTCACCTGGGCTGACGCCCTCGGCCCGCGCTTTCTTGATCAGCCTCCAGGCGCCCTTCAGGAAGGCGAGCAACACGACGGTGAGGATGCCGAAGATGCCGGCGTAGGGCACACTTCGCCCTAACATCAGGTAGGCGAAGATCACCAACGGAGGAAGCAGAAAAAAACCGCCCTCCTTCATCACCAACCACACCGGCGGCACCATGTCGCGGGGCATCCCCTTCAGCCCCCCCTTCCGCGCCTCGAAATGCACGACCATGTAGACCGAAAAGAAATAAAGGGCGGCGGGGAGGACCGATACCTTGACGATCTCCCAGTAGGAGATTCCCGTGAACTCGACGATGAGAAAAGCCGAGGCGCCCATGACGGGAGGCATGATTTGGCCGCCGGTCGAGGCGGCCGTCTCGATCCCCGCCGCGGTCTCGGGCTTGAAGCCCGCCCGCTTCATCATCGGGATGGTGAATGTCCCCGTCGTAACGACATTGGCGTTCGTGCTGCCCATGATGGTGCCCGTCATGGCGCTGGCGAAGATCGCCGCCTTGGCGGGCCCGCCCCGAAGCCTTCCCGCCACGGCTGTGGAGAGCTTGACGTAGAAATCCGCCGCCCCCATCCGGTCCAGGAACGCGCCGAAGAGGATGAAGAGGAAGATGTAGACCGAGAACACGCTCAGCGGCGTCGTCCAGAGCCCGTCGTAAGTCATGTACTGATGGTCGATGATAAGGGTGAAGGTCTCGCCCTTGTGCGCCAGCTTCCAAGGGAAGTAAGGACCGAAATAGGAATACACCAGAAAAAAAAGCGAGATCAGGGGGAGCGTGGTGTTGATGGTCCGCCGGGTCGCCTCAAACGAGACGAGGATCGCGCAAATTCCGAGAACGTAGTCGAGCGGTAAGATGGGGTCAACGTAGGGTAGCCGATCGATGATGTAATCGGTGAAAAAAACCGGGTAGCCGATCGAGAGCAAGGCCATCACGAGGAAAAGACCCGACGCCCAGGCCCGCCACCCCTTCTCCTCGGGAAAGCGGAGCAAAAAGATCAGCGCCACCCCGAACATGTAGGAAAGCGTCCGCTGAAACATGGGCTCGTAGCCGCCCGTGTAAGCGATATCCAGGTGATAGTAAGACATCCCGACGGCTACGGCCGCGATGAGCCAGTCGATCGGTCTCCTCTTGGCGATGTCGGCCATGCGGGATCCTTCATGGGGCGGCTCTCACCCCGCGGCGTCAAGCGCCGCCGCGGGGTGAAAACGAACTGGCTGAGCGCCCCTACTCCTTGTAGAAACGCGCGGCGCCCGGGTGCAGCGGAGCGCCGAGGCCCTTGCCGGCCGATTTCGGTTTCCATTTCTTGTAAATCTTGTGGACGCCGCTGAGGAATTTTTTGTTGTCGACGATGATCTTGAGTGTGTTGTAGACCACACTCGGGTCCATTTTGTCGGTGGTCAGGAGGACGCCATTCGCCCCCACGGACGGAGTCGCCTTATCGATGCCCCGGTAGATGCCGCCCGGAATCTTGCAGGGAGAGAAGCCGGCCTTTACGAGCATATTCTTAGCGTCATCCTCCAGTCTGAGAAACCGGAGGTTGCGTCCGATCGCCGCCTGGATTCCGGCGCCGTTCGGATCGCCCGAGTTATGAAAGTAAAAATCGATCTGACTCTAGCGAATCGCCCGTGACATGCCGTTCACGCCCGCGAAATTCAGCTTGTAGCCGCGCTTCTTGAGATCCTTGTAGCTGGATCCGTAGTGCGTGACGATGAGCCGGGTAATGTACTCCGTGCTCGTCCCCTTCTTTGCGGGCCCGACCTTGAGCGGTTTCTTGGAGTTGACGATGTCCTTCCAGGAGCGGATACCCGCGTCAATCTGGTCCTTCGCGGCGTACTGGTGGTAGCAAGACTGCCAGAATTGGGCGATGCCCCTGAGATTCGGATACTTCTTCTTGAAGGGCACCTTGCCCGCAGTGGCGTTCGCCACGAAGTTCGAGAACGAATAGCCGATGTCGCCGCCGCCGCTGCCGATGCGGGCGGGGTTCGCCCGGCCGCCGCCGGGGACGACGCTGAATTTGAAGTTTTTCGCCTTGCGGTTGACGATGTCGGCCAGACCCGCTCCGAGACGGCCCATCGTGCCGCCGAGGCTGCCGACCACGAGTGAATACTGCTTGGGCGCGCTTTCCGCCCGGTTGATCACCGCGAGCGGTGCCGCCAGAGCCAGGATCGCCGCAATAATCGTTGCCTTTCGCATGATTTTCCTCCTGTTTTCGTTCTCGGCCTACGCTTGCGCGTACACCCTTCATGGAAGAAGGCATGCGGCGAAAAATTTTTTAAAAAAACCGTCATGCCGCCACTGCGTGGCCTGAATTTATTTACCCATGTAGTGGATATATACTACAAACACGGAGGGAAAGATATCAAGACAACACAGTCTCGAATAGCGCCGGGCGACGTGTAGCGGCGCCTCTGGACTTCGCTAAGGATGCCCACCGGAGACGTTCACCGGAGGTGTTCACCGGGAGTGCTTACCGGATACGGGAGGGGGAGATAGAACGAAATGCCGTTTTACAACTGGAACGAGATGAGGCAGAAGAACCTGGCCGCGCCCTCGGAATCGGAGGGTAGCATCATCATCGGCGAGCGCGTGACGCTGAACCGCTCGGTCGCCGCCCCCGGCAAGCTGGCGCGCCCGCACAGCCATGGCTGCGAGCAGTTGATCAGCATCGTGAGCGGATCGGGGTGGTTCCGGATCGGAGACGAGGAGCGGACCGTCACGGCCGGCGAAATTCTTCATATCCCGTTGGGGACGGAGCACGAGTTTAAGAACACGGGGGGCACCGAGCTCGTCTACCTCTCGTTCAAGAACAAATCCGAGGATTGGCCTCCCCCGACGGCGACCATGGACTAGACCCCCCTTCTATTCTGCCCCCCTTCCCTTTTGACGGAAAAGGCGGGCCGGTTTTCATCGTTCACGCGGTTTTCACCGTTTAGGGAGGCTCGGAGATGCCCTTTTACGGCTGGGACGATATGAAGCGGCGTAATCTGGTGAAGACGACCGACTCCGAGGGTAGCCTCATCCTCGGGGAGTTCACCACGGTGACCCGCCAGGTCCAGGGGCCCGGAAAGGCCACCCGGCCGCACATCCACGGCTGCGAGCAGATGATTCAAATCGTCGAGGGCGAGGGGTGGTTCCGGGTGGGCGATGAGGAGAAAACCGTCCACGCTGGTGAGATGGTGCATATCCCCGAGGGGACGCTGCACGAGCAGCGAAACGCTGGCGCTGGTCGCTTCGTCTACCTCTCGTTCAAGAACCGCTCGGAAGACTGGCCCCCGCCCGAGGCGCTCGACTCCTGATAATCCCTTGAAGACCTGACGGCTCCTGAAGGGCTGAAGGCCTCACGACTCCGGGGCTCTAGCCCCGCCCTTCGATCTCCTCGGCCGTGATCGGCAGTTTGACCACATCTCCATTCGCAGCGGAAAGATCCATCGCCATCGTCAGCAGCAGATTCTCGTGCCCCTCGGCGGCCGTCGTGTGGGGCGTGTCGATTCCCATGTAAATCCGGGCGAGCCAGGAGTTCGTCTCCTCGCGCATGGGCCCCCAGAGCTGGCCCAGGGCGATGTCGCCCGGCGGATAGCTGGTCAGGAAGCTCACGCTCTTGCGCTCGGTGGGCCGCTGGGTCGTGTGCGGGGTGTCAGAGGCGAGGACCAGATCGCGCTGGGTGTCGTCTATCGTCAGCACCCCGTCGGTCCCCACGATTCCGATCTCGAGGCTGTAGACCGTCGGCGGCCAAAGGGACGGCAGCGCCCAGTTGATGCACATGTTCCAGATCGTTCCGTCCTCGAAAGTGAATACTCCCATGGTGGCGTCCTTCGTCCCGTAGGGGACGAACGCCTTGGCCACCGAGCGGGCGTAAACCTCGGCGGGTTTTTTACCGGCCAGAAGCCACATGCAGATGTCGAGGGTGTGCGTCCCGGAAATGACCATCGGCGTCATCTGGCGGGGGTCCTCCGCCGCCTGGAAGACGCCGATGGGCGTCAGGCTGTTCAAAAAGGCGAGAGAGACCACGGTGGTCACGTCGCCCAACTCGCCCGCGCCCACTTTCTCCTTGGCGACCAGAAAACGCCGCCTGAAGCGCTGGGTGTAGCCGATTACGGTGTCCGATCCGTTTCGCTCGATGAGCGAGAGGAGCTCGGCCGACTCGCGCGCCCCGGTCGCCAGCGGTTTTTCGACCAGCATGGGGAGGCCCCGCTCGGCCGCCGCGCGGACGGGGGCGACGTGCGTGGACGCGTCGGTGGCGATGATAGCGGCGTTGACCTCGGAGCGGTCGAGAAGCTCGTCGATATCGGTGGTGAAAAAATCGGCCCCGGTGTCCTCGGCCAGTTTTTTTTCCGCCCCCTCGTCGATGTCGCACAACCCCAGCCACTCGACGCCGGGGTAGTCGGCGGCGAAGCCGGCCCGGATTCGCCCGATACTGCCGCACCCGATCAGGGCCAGGCCTATCGGTTTTTTTCTCGTTTCCCAGCGCTCACAAAATCTCCTTTATAAGATCGAAAAATAAGGACCAAAACTTACGAAGACAAGAATTCCACCCGCGGCGGGTGGTAAGAGAACCATCCCTCAGGCCGGAGAAGAACCCGGGTTCCCGGCGCGAGGGTCTCGGCGTGTTTCCGGAATTCCTCGGGGCTTTTCGACTCCGGGAAATAGTGCATCGGAATCACCACGTCGGGGCCCAGCCACTGGGTGGCCAGGACCGCGTCGAGGGGGCTCATCTCCGAGGGGGTCTCGGGGAGCACCGAATCCACCGGCATCATCACCACCTGGGGATGGCAAAGCTCGGCGATGAGGCGGATGTCCCCGAACAGGCAGGTGTCGCTCGGATGATAGATTCGAACGCCATCCTCCGTGTAGATGACGAAGCCGAGGGGGGCGACGACATGTAGACATCTTTTTCCGGCGAGATGAACGAGGCGTGATGCGCCACCGTGGCGCGGACCCGGACGCCCTTTACCTCCCGCGTCGCGCCGGGCTGGGTTCCGAGAATCTGCGCCTTCGGCAGCCCCTCCCGATCCGCCAGGGCGCGCACATCGTGGCCCGACATGAAGACGGCGCCGGTGCGCCGGGCGATCTCGACTGACTCGCCGACATGGTCCCACGCGCCGTGACTGACGAGGATCAGGTCTGCGGCGTCGATCTCCTCGGCCTTAAGTGGGCTGAGGGGGTTCCTGTTGAGGCAGAGGTCGATAAATATCCGCACCCCGCTCGCGGTGACGACCTCGAAAGCGGAGATGCCCAGAAAACGTATCTTGACCATCGCATCCTCCTAGCGCTGGCGGACGCCAGCCGTTGCGCGAATTTGGCGGTGAAAGCGGATTCTAGCCTTTCGATATTCTCCGGTCGAGGCGTGGGCCCTGGCCGAGCCACAGGCTCGGGTTGAGACGCCCGCCGCCGGTTTTGGCGCACATCATTTCTCCTGTTTCCAGTCCCCTTTTTCTTCGTCCCACAGATCGAGCACTTCCTTGGCGGCGTAGAGCGCGTGGTTCGTCTTCGGGAATCCGATATAAGGCGCGCAGTTCAGGATGGTGTCGATCACCTCGCCCCTCGTCCCCCCGCGGTTCAGCGCCCCCCGGACGTGCATCTTCACCTCTCCGGGGAGGTCCTGTGCGGCAGCGGTGGCGATGACGATCAGCTCGCGGAACTTCATGTCGAGGTGCGGCTGGTCCCACATCTGTCCAAAACAGTATTCGTGAATGGCCCGCGCATGGGACGGGGCGATCTCGTTCAACTCGTTCCACCGCCCGGTGCCCTCGTCCCTGAATGCCTCGTCCCGGATCTCTTTTCCCCTGGCGTATTCTTGCTCGCTCATGCGCAACTCCTCTCGTGAATTGAAACCGATTGGGCGCCCGGCGCCGGGGCGGCGCCCGCCCCATACGCCATCGGCCGGCAAATATTTCCTCTTGTGGAATCATCAGATTCCCGTTTCCCTGAAATCGCTCGTTCCCCCATTCGTCAAATACTCCAATTTCATTTTTTTCAGTTGATGCTTCATTTCCCTGTTTAAAAACCAAAAGAGATCGGGGACACAGTAAATCGGGAGGCGCCAACTTACTCTAGTTTCATGGGTGGCGAGTTCTCCGAAAGCAATTCCAACGGCAAAGAGGATGACGCGATGTCGTATTCAAGCCCCCAGATTTCCGCGCCGGAGTCGCCGATGAGGGAACACCCTTAGACAATTCACATCGTCTACAGCGATCCCCGTGAAAGCGGGAAAATCGAATCCCATCTCCGCCGCGAGGGCTTCTCCGTCCAGTGTTTCCCGGACGGGGAATCGTTCTTGGCCGCCAGCCACCCCTCCCCCGACATCATCCTGCTCGGCATCGTCCTGCCCGGCATCGGGAGCCTCGAGACCCTCTCGCGCATCAACAACCTTTATACGGACTCCCGGGTCATCCTTCTCTCCGATTATGAGAGGGCCGAGTTCTGCTTCCGGGCGATGCGCCTCGGCGCGCACGATGTGGTTCTCGATCCGTATGCGCCGGGCCACCTCGGCCTTTCGATCCAAAACGCCTTGGGCACAATAAACCTGCTGAGCGAGATTAAAAGGCTCAAGAGGGAGCTGCGAATCAAGCACGACTTCAAGGAAATCATCGGATCGAGCCCCGCCCTTTGCAAAATGATGGACGATCTCAGGCGGATGGCCGAGAACAATCTCCCCGTCCTTTTCCGGGGAGAAAGCGGCACCGGCAAGGAACTCGCCGCACGCACTCTCCACTACAACAGCCAGCGCTTTGACGAGCCTTTTTTCACCATCAACTGCGCGGTCTTGAGAAAAGAAAGCTCTCTGGAAGAAGTGTTCGCCCCTATCCTGACGACCCTCTCCCGGAAAGACAGAAAACCGGGGTCGGAGTGGCAGTGCCATCAAGGCGGAACCCTGTTCCTCGACGAGATCGGCGACATGGACCCCGCCATTTGGGTAAAACTCCTCGAAAGAATCGGCCCGGACGGAAACTTCCGCGTATCGAGTTCCGGCCCGACAATCGGCGCGAGGCTCTTTTTCTCGGTCCGGACCGATCCCCGCGACCGGGAGCGGGCGGAACGGGTCATCTCCAGCCTCTCGGAGCGGTTCGCGCCCCGCGAAATCGGCGTTCCCCCGCTACGGGACCGTCCGGGCGATATCGATCCTCTCGTGAAGCATTTCCTCTCGGAATTCGAAGTCGGGGCCCATGGCCTGATCACCCGCGTGAGCCGGGAAGCGCTCGAGGTCCTAGGCGCCTACGGTTGGCCGGGAAATATCCGGGAGCTTAAGAACATCGTTCGCCAGGCCTCTCTCATGAATGCGGCCTCTCCTATCGACCCGGAGGACCTTCCGCCTTCGATTCGCACGGGGGCGGTCCGCACCGACGACTGGGCAGGAAGCATCCAGGCCGGAGACATGGTTGATTCCAAGAGAGGAGAACCGGCGATCGGAGCTGGCAAGCCGCCGCTGATCGATCATCCGCCCCGGGAGGAGAATCCCGCCTTTAATTTCTCGCTCCGGGAAACCGAGAAGCGTCAGATCCGGCGGGCGCTGGGCCACACGGGCGGCAACCTCTCCCGCGCGGCCTCCCTATTGGGGATCAGCCGCTCCGCGCTCTACCGCCGACTGGAGAAGTTGGGCATTTCCAGATAATCGCGAAAAAATCCGTCCGGGCTCAAACCCCCTCCGGCAGGGGGAGCTTGACCGCTTCCCCGGCCCGGACGGACGCCTCGATTGCCGTCGTGACCCCCAGGGTCTGGCGGGCTTGATCGGCCGTGGTGTGGGGCACGGTCTTCCCTACAGATCGTCCATCGCCTTGAGCATGTTGACCTGGTTGGTGTTACCCATATGGAAGAGCTGGATGGCGTCGCGGTATATCTTCTCGATCGGGGCCTCTCTCATCACGCCCATGCCGCCCCAGATTTCGACCGCGCGCGTCGTGACGAAGTTGAGCATATTGACAGTCATGACCTTCGTCGCCCGCGCCAGCTTCGGGTCGTCGCTTCCCCCGTTGTCGATGCTGGTGGCCGAGCGCCACATCATCGTCCGCGACGCTTCGAGCCGGGTGAACATCTCGAGGAGCAGCGATCCGATAAGATGGTGCTCGATGATGGGCTTGCCGCCCTGGACACGCTCTTTCGCATAATCCAGCGTCAGTTCGTAGGCTCTCCGCGCGATGCCCAGGGCCGTCGAGGTGGCCTCGAGCGTGCCGATGTTGGTGATATCACGGCGGCCCGCATGGACCTCGTTCTCCACGCCCAGCAATTCGCTCTCGGGTATTCTACAGTCGTTGAAAATGAGGTCGTGCTGCGGATAGAGGCGAAGTCCCACCTTGTCGTGCAGGCGGCCGACCTCGAACCCCTCCTTTGGCGGAAAGAGCATGAATCCCGAGGTCCCCTCCGTCCAGGGAACGGATTTGTCCGTGCGCGCGAATATCGTCATGAATTTCGCCTGGGCCCCCATGGCGATGAACTGCTTGGTTCCGTTAAGGAAGTAATCGCCGCCCTTGCGCTCGGCGGTGAGCCCGGGCCCCGCCGACAGCGTTCCGCTATAGGGGAGCGAATTGTCGCTTCCCGAGTTCGGCTCGGTGATCCCGATGCTGATGCAGTAGCGGGGGTCCTCGAGGAAACCGGGAATCACGCGTTTGACCTGTTCCTCCGTGGCGATAGCCATCAGCCCGAAGAGGGCCTTCCAGTTGTGGCTGTATACCTTCGAGACCGCCGGCTCGCCCGCCGAAAGCTCCTCGATCACGATGCACTGGGTCAGGACATCGGCTCCGCTGCCACCGTATTTCTCGGGGACGGCCAGCGCGTTGAAGCCCAGCTTCGAGCCGCGCTCGACCAGCTCCCACGGAAACGAGTCCTCGCCGTCCGGAAGGCGGTCGAGTTCGGTGCACTGTGGGATAAGCTCGTCGCGGGCAAAAGTCCGGGCCAAGTCCCGAATCGCGCGCTGCTCCTCGGTCAGACTGAAATCCATATGAATTCCCCCTAATATTTTTTCGGATGATTGAATTTTCACTTTAGGCCGCCGCCAGCCGAAGCGTCAACGCCGCAGGAGCCTCAACAGAGAAGCGATTCGGAATCGTGGCCGGAGTAATCGAGGCCAGTGGTAACGGATATAGGTGCCTCGTGATAGGCTGAAACAAAATCTCTCCAGGAAAGGACCCTCAAGGCGCTCTTTCGGGCTATCACCCGGCAGGCATTCACCCGAAGAGAGGGAATCGCAGGAGGCAGAAATATGAACGCTACCGAGAAGTTGGCGAAATTCATTGTCGAAACCCGTCTCGAAACGATTCCCGGGCCTGTCGTCCACACGGCCAAGAGATCGATCGTGGACACTATCGGCGTGGCCCTGGCGGCGGGCGGGGAGCCCGTGGCGAAAAGCATCTCCGCCTACGTTCGGGGAATGTCGGAGGGCGGGGCCGCCACCGTTATCGGAGCGAGCCTGCGGACCTCCCCTCCCTGGGCGGCGCTGGCCAACGGCACCCTTGCGCACGCCCTTGATTTCGACGATACGAACTGGTCGATGGGCGGACACGCCAGCGCGGCCGTGCTGCCCGCCGTCCTGGCACAGGGAGAGGCGCAGGGCGCCTCGGGGCCGGAGATTATCGAGGCCTTCATCATCGGTTTTGAAGTCGCCTCGAAGCTGGGCGCGGGCACGAGCATGGGGCTATACAACAACGGCTGGCACCCCACCAGCGTGCTGGGCACGATGGGGGCCGCGGCCGCCGCCGCCCATCTCAGGGGGCTTGACGTCGAGACCACCCGTCTCGTTCTCGGGTGCGCCGCCTCGCAGGCCTCGGGCGTGCGGTCGAATTTCGGAACCATGACAAAACCGCTTCACGCCGGCCTCGCCGCCGAGGCGGGGGTGCGGGCGGCGGGGTTCGTCTCCGCCGGAATCACGGCCAACAGCGGAATCTTAGAGGCGCCCATCGGCTATTGCGTGGCCTTCTCGGGCAAGGACGGCTACCGCCTCGACGAGATAACCGGCCGCCTGGGCAGCCCCTACGTCTTCGAGAAGCCGGGCAACAACCTCAAGCCCTACCCTTGCTGCATGTCGGCCCACGCCTCCATCGACGCCCTGCGCGATCTGATCGCAGAGGAGGACCTTTCCGCCGAGGGGGTCGAGCGCATCGATCTGGCGCTGATGGCGCCGAATTTGTCGAACCTGAGCTATCACGAGCCGAAAACGGGGCTGGAGGGAAAATTCTCGGCCGAATACACGTTGGCGCGGATGCTGACGGACCGCGCCCTGACCCTGGGCACGTTCACCGACGAGGCGGTCAACGAGCCCGCCGTCCGGGAAACGATGAAGAAAGTTCACGTCCATCTGGCGGAAAACGAGGAATTGATCCAGGGTGCCTCACGCCCCATCACCCTGACCGTCCAAACCGGCGACGGGCGCAGGCTCGAAAAGCGCGCGAACATTTCCCGTGGCAACGCGGGTTGGCCCCTGACCGACGAAGAGGTCCGGGACAAGTTCAGGGACTGCGCCGGGACGAAATTCGGTCCGGAAAAAACCAGGGAGGCGCTATCGGCGCTGGACCGGCTCGAGTCGGCCTCCGACATCCGGCCCGTTATGTCGCTGCTAGCCTGAGCCGCGGAACCTCGCCCGCTCCTCCCCCCGCTCTTGGGCCCGGCGCGCGGGGGTATCGGCCTGCTCCCGTTGGTCCGCATTTTCAGGGACTTCGGTGCATTTGGATGGACTTTTACCGCGAGACGATTTTGACCCATTCGGCTTGCCGGCACGTCTCATGATCTCTCTGTTTCCCGGACAATTTTGCCTTTTCATTTTCACCTCAAACGCAACTTTTTTTACGCCACGGGATTCATAATCGTTCCGCGCACCTGATCCAGTTCGGGATCGGGGGCCTCTCCCTGCCCGGACGGAGCAGGCACGAAGGTCGTCTCGGTTTTAGATTCGAGGTGAAACTTGCCCTGGAATTTAACGGCTGCGGCGACAACGTCTAACTGAGGGATACTTGATTCGACGATCATAAAAAAACTCCTTGCGCGTGGCGTCCTTCGCGCAAGGAGTTTCAAACTCCTCTTTCGTTCGGCAGGCCAACTATCAGTTCTATCCGGGCGGAACTGATTTGTGCCTTTGCGCCACCGCCTCGCGGCGGGTTTGCCTTTATCGCGAAAGGACTAGGTCATATGGGTTTGGACGATAAAATTATCTCCAAGAGATAATATGGGGCGCAGGCAAACATTTTTTGTTAGATTGCTGTTAGGTTACGGTTAGATTTACCGCCAGAAAATTAAAACAAAGCGAAAATTGCTCAATACCGCCTCCCCGGGAGGCAGATCATCGGAGGATTTTCAGCATGACCTACCCGCAGGCCATCATTGCCGCCGCCGTCCTCATCGCCGGAGCGATTTTTCTCTCCGCTCCCCGTTACCGGATTATATCCACCCCCACATGGAACGTCGTCTGGCGCGTGAACACCAGCAGCGGCGAAACCGCCTACTGCTCCCAGGGCGAGGGCTCGTGCATCAAGTTGAGCGAAAAAGACATCTCACTGGTCCGCAAGGTGAAGAAATAGCACCGCCTCCCCCCGCCCGGGGGGAGGCGGCGTGTTTCGCTTCGGATTACTTCAATCCCAGTTCGGCCGCCGCCTTGCGCAAGGCCGAATCGTTGAGTTTCTTGATCGTCAAATAATCCGGGTGGCTTTTGATCCACCCGAGCTTCACCTGCTTGTCTGCCATGTCGTTGAGGTAGGCACGGACTTTTTTCGTGATGAAAGGAACGGCTCTGACCCGCTTGATGACCGCCAGAATCACCGGATACTTGGCCTTCCACCCTATTTCCTGGAGCCCCGCGGTATAGACCTTGGCGAATTTTTCCGGGTTATTCTTCCTGAGCCCGTGGGCCGTAAGCCATGCCTTGAAATAATTCACAAAAAGCCCCGGGTGTTTTTTCAGCGTGACGGGATTGCTGATCATCATCGCGCTCACGGTGTCGTACTTACAGAAATTCTCGAGAACGCGGACCTTCTCCCTTCTTTCCAGAATTCCCGACAGAGGATCGATACCGACTCCGGCCGCCGCATTTCCCGAGATCACCGCCTGGACGCGGGCCGCACCCTTGAGGCTCATCCACTTCAGGTCTTTTTCCGACATCCCGATCTTCGGCAGACCATACATTTTCAGCGCGAAATCGAAGCTCGTCCCCTTACTCGTGGCGAAATACTGGCCCTTGAGATCTTTTAGTTATTTCGCCTTAGAGCCGGGCTTGACGAGAATTTTCGCCATCTCGTAGATATCGCCCGCCTTGGCGATGCCGACGACCTGCCCCCTTGGCGACCGCCAGGGAGAAGGGCGAAAACCCCACCCCGCCTGCGGTGTCGAGATTATTCTGGATAACGGCGTTGCGCACCACTTTGCCCTGCTTGAAATAATTCGTCGTGTACAGGAGCCCGTATTTCTTGAAATACCCCAACCGGTGGGCAACGACGTCAAGCACCCCGTTCACCGAACGATGAACGCCGAGGCGAAGCTTCGCCGCTTCCGCGGCCGGGAGAACAGCGAGCAGTCCGGCCACGATTGGCAGGATCATCGAAAAAACAGGTCTCTTCTTCATCATGGGTGCCTCCATTAGAATTTAAAACCCATTGATGGACCAGGAACACCGACAAAATTCCAAAAAAACTTTGTATTTGATTTTCGATGCGCTATCACAACTTCCGAAGAAACGGTAAACTTCCTTTTTATTGGCGAAGTTTTTCTCTTGCAGGGTGAAACATTTCTTCACTGAATCCGAAACGCGTCATTTTTTGCCGGGAGGTCGCTCTCGATGTCAAGACCCTTGTATAAAATTCCGCCCCGCTCGGTAGACACCCCTTTCGGGGTGTACGACAACCTTCCGCCCGGGCCCGCCGAGCCCCTGCCCGAGCGGAGCCGGAACGTCCGCCGCGTCGGCCACTCGGACATGAACGGCTGGGGCGACACCATGACGCTCCAGGTGCGGGACGGCTTCCTCTACTCGGCCCACTCGGGAACGGACGGTCACGACGGACTGACGATCCTCGACGTCAAGGACCCCACGAAACCCAAGGTCGTCCACCAGACCGCCGACAAGACCAGCATCGCGCGTTCACACAAAATCGCCCTCGTCGAAAATGTGCTCTACACGAACATGGAAAAACTCCCCGGAGCGGGGATGGAGGACCCCGAACTCATCGGCGGGCTCCGTATCTTCGACGTCGAGGACCCGCGAAACCTCAAGTTCGTCAACTACGTCGAGGTCGAGGGGTGGGGAATCCACCGGCCCATCTACGACCGGGCGCGGGAGCTGCTCTATTGCTCGGCGTTCAAGGACGGCTGCCGGGGGAAAGTCATGCAGACCTACGATGTCTCCGATCCCTTCGGTCCCGAGCTCCTCTCCGAGGCCTGGATCGAGGGGCAAAACGAGGCGGCGGGCGAGACGCCCTCGTGGGACTTCGATTACGTGGGCTGGGGCTGCTGGCTCCACGAAGCGAACCCTTTTGGAAACTACGCCACCTGCGGCTTCTGGAACGGGGGGATCGCCATGTTCGACATGACCGATCCGTGCGAGCCCGGG
>NYYB01000099.1 GCA_002685755.1 Nitrospinota bacterium | reverse complement strand
CGGGAGATCGAAACCCACTTGATGAGCAACACCAAGACCAGGGCGACCGCCCCGAACACCCCTGTCGAAGAGTCCTTCATGATGTCGAGAATTTTTTCCCGGTCCCGCCCGCCGCCAAAGCCGTCCGCCCAATCGGCAAGCCCGTCCAGGTGAAGAGCGCCGGTGATAACCACCCCACCCGCCAGCGCGGCCGCTGCCGCCCCGCCCGGCCAGCCGCCCGAGAGCGCCTCCACACCGGCGGCAAGTCCGTAAATAGCGCCCCCCAGCAAAGCGCCCACGAGGGGGAACCACGGCAGGGCCGAGGACATCCGCCCGGCCTCCCTCCCCGGAGCCGGTAAAATCGTCAGGGTGCGAATGGCGGCGATCAGCCCACCGGTCACGGCCCTCCCTCGCTCACCCCGGCGGAATCGAAGGTCGCCATTTCGTTATAGATTTTGACCGCCGACTCGATGATCGGCATCGCCAGCGCCGCGCCGGTCCCCTCCCCAAGACTCAGCCTCAGGTCCAGGATCGGATCGGCCCCAAACTGCTCGAAAAACACCCGGTGTCCCCTCTCCTCGGAGCAGTGACTGAAAAAGAGATAGTTCTTCACCCGCTCGCACATCCGGCAGGCCACCAGCGCTCCCGCCGAGGAGATGAAACCGTCCACCACCACCGGCACCCGGCAGAAAGCCGCCCCGAGGATCAGCCCGGCGATCCCCGCGATCTCCAGCCCCCCGATCGCGGCCAACGCCTCCACCGGGTCGGAGAGGTTATCCGAATGAAGCGAAAGCGCCCGCTCGATGACCGCCACCTTTTTCGTGAGGGCTTCGTCATCGATACCAGTTCCCCGCCCGGCAATCTCGCCGGGAGAGCAGGGAAGCAGGGCGGCAAAGAGCGCGGCGGAGGGCGTCGTGTTGGCGATACCTATCTCGCCCGTCCCGATCAACTTCACCCCGTCGGCCGCCGCACCGCAAGCCAGATCGATTCCGGCCTCGAGTGCCTGCCGCGCCTCCCCGGCCGTCATCGCCGGCTCTTTCGCGATGTTGCCGGTGCCGGATCGGACCTTTCTCCGGACAAGGCCCACGGCTCCCTCCAGCGGATCGTCGACCCCGATATCCACCACACGGACCTCGGCCCCGGCGTGTGCGGCGAGAACGCTTACCGCCGCCCCTCCGGCCAACATGTTGCGGACCATCTGGGGGGTCACTTCCTTGGGGTAGGCGGAAACCCTTTCCTCGGCCACCCCGTGATCCCCCGCGAAAGTGAATATCGCCTTCTTGCCCAGCAAGGGACTCACCGCTCCCGTGATGCAGCAATACTGCACCGCTATGTCCTCAAGGCGACCCAGGCTGCCCGGCGGCTTAGTCAGCCGGTCCAGGTGATCGCTGGCCTTTTCCTCGAGGGCGCGATTGACCGACGGAATTCCACGGAGAACATCCGAAAGGCGACTCATCGCTCCTCTCCCTTTATTGCGATTGGAAGCCCGCTCGCCATGAGCACCACCCGGTCCGCCCGACGGGCCACCTCCTGATTCAGGCGGCCTAGAGAATCGCGGAACCAGCGGGCTAATCTACTCTCTGGAATCATGCCCATGCCCACCTCGTTCGTCACCAATACAAGATCGCAGGGAGGCCGATCAAGGGTCTTGAGAAAAGCGCTCACCTCCGGGAATGAATCTTCGTCCTCGCCGCGATGATGCATCAGGTTCCCCAGCCAAACGGTAAGGCAGTCCACCACAGCCACCTCCGTATTGCCGGGGATCGAACCCAGTGCGCCAGTGAGATCTAGCGGCGCCTCGACGGTCTCGAACGAATCCCCCCGCTCGAGCCGGTGTTCCCGAATCCGGGAGCGCATGTCATCGTCAAAAGGCTCCGCGGTGGCGATATAGACCCTTCCCCGCTCGCGGCGGCCGGCCACTTCCAGCGCGTGGCGGCTCTTGCCGCTTCGCGCGCCGCCGGTGATCAGGACAACCTCGCTCATATCAATCACCTGAGTGTGACCAAGCATAAAAGCATCGGCCACTCGGAAAGCAAAAAGCTTGACACCCCGGAACGGAGGGTGTTAGCTGTCTGGAGTTCTGCTGGGTGCCCCGAGGGGGCTTACGGGAAGCCGGTGCGAATCCGGCGCGGTCCCGCCACTGTAATCGGTCATGCGCGCTTACGATGCCACCGATGCGAAGCATTGGGAAGGCGAGCGCGATAAAGGCCGTCAGCCAGGATACCGGCCCGCAGGATTGGAATCGGTTTCTCCTCGTGGATTGGGAGCACTGGTCGTGGGCCTGCCTCTTCCGTATTCGCATTCCGAGAGCCATCCCGCCGCACCTCCCCCCACAGACGAGAACCTTCCACCGCTGAAGGCTCTGCCTTAAACCGTCGCCGCTCCCGCATCCCGGGAGCCTCTTCGGAGCGAGGCCGAAGCCGGAATTTTTGCCCGTGCTCGAAGCGGGCGCCACGACCTATCCGAGGTGCGGCCGTTGAAACGAAAACATGGGGGCGCTTCCGACCGATCCCTGTTCGACTTCAGCTCGAACGTCAACCCGCTGGGGCCGCCTGCGTCGGTGCGGCTAGTTCTTAGCCAAGGCGCGGAGTTGATCGCCGCCTACCCCAGCCCGGACGCCCACGAATTTTGCGCCGCCGCCGCCGAATATCACGGCGTCCCGCCCGAGTGCGTCCTCGCGGGAAACGGCGCGGCCGATTTGATCTATCTCGTCACCCGCCTCTTCACGGGCTCTCGGGCGCGGGTGATCGTTCCCGCCTTCACGGAGTACGAAGACGCCCTCGAGGCGGCGGACATCCCCGTGAACCGGGGCGAGGCCGACGTCACTTTCCTCGCGAACCCGACGAGCCCCGAGGGAAGTCTGATTCCACCGGACAAGATTATCGAGACGCCAGGCGCGATTGTGGCCGACGAGTCGTTCATGAATTTCGCGGGCGAGGAGCACTCCCTCGCCCCCAGTGCGGCGAGGGACCCCCGGCTCATCGTGATTCGCTCGCTCACCAAGTTCTATGCCATCCCCGGACTGCGGCTCGGGTACCTGATTGCGCCTCCCGAAACCATCGACCGCCTCAGGCGGCTTCAGCCTCCCTGGAGCGTCAACGCCCTGGCCATCGCCGCCGGAGTCGCCACGCTCGCCGACCGCGAATACGCCGGGCGAACCCGCACGCTCGTCCCCCGGCTGCGCGCCGAACTGGCAGCCAGCCTCGAGACGCTGGGGCTCGAACCGCTTCCCTCGGCGGCGAATTTCATTCTCTGCCGCGTTCCCGACGCCGACCTTCTTTGCCGGGAGCTTCTTGAATTTAGCATAGCAGCCCGGAACTGCGACTCGTTCACCGACATCGAAAAAAACCGCTTCGTTCGCTTCGCCGTCCGGACCGGCCCCGACAATAAGCGCCTGTTGGACGCACTCAGGGAGATTGCGCGGACATGCCCGGTAAATCGTTGATGATCCAAGGGACCGGCTCCCACGTCGGCAAGAGCGTCATCGCCGCGGCGCTTTGCCGAATTTTCCGGCAAGAGGGCATCGACGTCGCCCCGTTCAAATCCCAGAACATGTCGAACAACGCCTTCGTCTGCGCCTCGGGCGGCGAGATCGCGCGCTCCCAGGCGCTCCAGGCCGCGGCCTGCAGCCTTGAGCCATCGGTGGAGATGAACCCCGTCCTCCTTAAGCCCTGCACAGACGAGGGTGCGCAGGTCATCGTCCGGGGCCGCCCGGCCGGGGTCATGAAGGCGAAAGAGTACGAGCGCTTCAAGCCCACACTCCGCCCGGCCCTCCTCGAGTGCCTGGACAGCCTCCGGGAGAGACACGAACTCGTCGTCATCGAGGGAGCGGGCAGCCCGGCGGAGATTAACCTGCGCAAGAACGATATCGCCAACATGAGCGTGGCCGCCCTGGCCGGCGCGCCGGTCATCCTCGTCGGCGACATCGATTTCGGCGGGGTGTTCGCCCAGCTCATCGGCACGATGCACCTCCTCCTCGAGGAGGAGCGTGCCCGCGTGCTCGGGTTCATGATCAACAAGTTCCGGGGGGACATGGACATCCTCCGGCCCGGTCTCGGTTACCTTGAAAAAGAAACCAAGCGTCGCGTCTTCGGCGTGGTCCCCTATTTCGGGGACATTCGCCTTCCCGAGGAGGATCGCATACCCGAGCGGAATCAAATCGGTGCGGCGGGCAACGACCGCGTGCGGATCGACGTGATCCGCCACCCGCGCATCGCCAACTTCACCGACTTCGACGCCCTCGAGGCCGAGCCGGACGTCTCCCTTCGCTACCTGGATAGCCCCGCAGTGGAGATTCCCGACGCTATTCTTATTCCGGGGACGAAGAGCACGATCCCCGACCTGCGGCGGCTCAAGGAGACCGGATTCGCCGCCTTCGTATCACACTGCCGGGAGCGCGGGGCGACCATCGCCGGAATTTGCGGCGGCTATCAGATGATGGGCCGGCGCATCAGCGACCCCTCCTGCATAGAATCGGACGCCGCCGAGGAGGAGGGCCTCGGCCTTCTGCCCACCGAAACCGTTTTCAACGAGAGGAAACGAACCGCCCGGGTCCGCGCGATTCACATCGAGAGCGGGGCCGAGGTCGATGGATATGAAATTCACATGGGCGAGACACGGGGGGGGGAGCGGCCCGCATTTCAGCTCACAGAACGCCTTGGAAGCAAGACGCGGGACATGGACGGCGCCTCGGCTACGGGAGGCCGCGTCTGGGGAACTTATATCCACGGCGTTTTTGACAGCCCCGCCTTCCGCAGACACTTCATCAACCGCCTGCGGGCCGAAAAAGGAATGAAACCCGTCGCGGCGGCGGCCAGCATCGACCTCGAGTCGGATCTCTACCGGCTGGCAGACCGGGTCCGGGCGGCGCTGGACGTCGATGCCATCCTCGAAACCGTCATGAGCAGGAAATGGACGAGCTAATTTTCTGGATCGCCATTGCCTTGGCGATCGACCTCGTCGCGGGCGACCCGAGGTGGATGCCCCACCCCGTCCGCCTCATCGGAAAAGCGGCCGTCGCACTCGAGGGCGCCCTCACCCGGCGGTTCGGCCGGGGCCGCCTGCCGGGGGCCTGCCTGACGGCGTTGGTGGTCGGCGGAGCGTATCTCGCGGCATGGGCGATGTTATTCACCGCCGGACAAATCGACGGCCGCTTGGCGGCGGGGTTGAGTGTTTATTTTCTTTACGCCTCACTCGCCGCGCGGGACCTCGACCGGCATGGATCAAAAGTCTTTCGCGCCCTGAAGGAGAAAAATATCCAGGACGCCCGGCGGCGCCTCGCCCTGATCGTCGGGCGGGACACCGCGCACCTCGGCGAAAAAGAGATGGTGAGGGCCACAGTGGAATCGGTCGCCGAGGGGACGGTGGACGGCGTTTTGTCCCCCTTGTTTTTCGCGGCGCTCGGCGGCCCCCCGCTGGCGATGGCCTACAAGGCGGCGAACACGCTGGACTCGATGCTCGGTCACCGTTCGGAGGAGTACCTGAAATTCGGATGGGCGGCGGCCCGGCTCGACGATGCACTGAATTTCGTCCCGGCCCGGCTGGCCCGCCTTCTCTACCCGGCGGCGGCCTTCGTTTGTGGCCTGAGCCCCGCGGAATGCTGGCGCATCTCGGTGCGGGACGGCGGGAAGAGCCCGAGCCCCAACGCCGCGATCAGCGAGGCCGCCCTGGCCGGCGCCCTGGGGATTCAGGTAGGGGGCACCAATCTCTACCGGGGGGTTCCAGAAGCGCGCCCGCACCTAGGCGACATGCTCCGCGAACCCGAGCCCGGCGACATCCGCCGCGCCGTCTTGTGGTTGTACGCCTCAACCGCCCTCGGATTCGTATTTTTCTCGGGGATGAGAACGTTCCTGTTGCTCATTTTCTGATTTTTCAAGGATGAAGGGAGTTGAATCGGATATGAAATCGGCCCAAGGCGACATCGTATTCATCACCGCCGCGGACACTGAAATCCTGGGCATCGCGCTCGCCCGGGCCCGGATGCCCAAGGGCTTCACCTCCGTCCGGGCAGTCCATCTCCGCGAACTTTCGGAGCACGAGGCCCTCGAGCGATTCACTGCCGAGGTTGTCCCCGGAGCGAAAGCCGTCGTGGCCCGGATTCTCGGCGGGCGGGCCTACTTTCCCGAAGGATTCGAGAAGCTATCCCGCGCCTGCCGGGAAAACGGAACGGCGTTTCTCGCCTTGGCCGGGGGGCGCGAGGTAGACCCCGAGTTGACGGCCCTCGCCTCGGTTCCGCTCTCCACCCTCACCACCGCGCTCGAATATTTCGTTCACGGGGGGGTGCCCAACTACGAGCAACTCCTTCGCTACCTCTCGGACCGGTTTCTGTTGACGGGGTTTGGGCATGACTCCGCAGAACCCACCCCCGAGCGCGGCGTCTACGAGCCGCCGGGGCTTCCCCACCCTCCCCAGGGGGCGCCGGTCGTAGGCCTTCTCTTTTACCGGGCGCACTGGCTTTCGGGAAATTTACAGGCGATTGACGCCCTGGCGGGGGAGATTCAGGGGCTGGGCTGCCGCTGCCGCCCGGTGTTTTGCGAGTCGCTTAAAGAGGCGGACGAGAGGGGAACCCCGCTCGCCGTACGCGACTTCTTGATGGACGCCGACGTCCTGATCTCGACCCTCGCCTTCAGCTCCCCCCACGGGCTCGCCTGCCCGGTAATTCAGGCCGTGATGAGCGGCTCTACGCTAACGGAATGGAGAGGTTCGGACGCGGGGCTCAGCCCGCGCGACGTAGCGATGCACGTCGCCCTCCCGGAGTTCGACGGCCGGATCATCTCGGTTCCGATTTCCTTCAAGGAAGAGGGCAACCGGGATCAAACCATCGGCGCCGAGCTCCGGCGAAACGTCTCGCTTCCCGACCGCGTGACCCAGGTGGCCCGGCTCGCCAAATCCTGGTGCACCCTTCGCGGGACGGGAAACAGCGAAAAACGCATCGCCGTTCTTTTCAACAATTACCCCACCCGGAACGCCCGCGTTGGTAACGGGGTCGGGCTCGACACCCCCGAGAGCGTGGTCCGGCTCCTCCGGGCGCTCAAGGGAGCGGGTTACGACCTGGGGGCCATTCCCGAAAACGGCGATGAGCTTATCCAGGCCCTTCTCGCGGGGTGCACCCAGGACGAGGAGTTCCAGACCCCCGAAAACCTCGGCGCGACGCCGGACAAACTACCCCCGGCAGCCTATGCCGAGCGGTTCGATCGGATGCCCGCCGTCCGACGGGAAGAAATGTCCGGCCAGTGGGGCGTGCCGCCGGGGAACTATATGATGGCCGAAGGCGGCATGGCGATTCCGGGCCTCCGGCTCGGCAACGCATTCGTCGGCATCCAGCCCTCGCGGGGCTTCGGGGTGGATACCAGCGCCATCTATCACAGCCCCGATCTTCCCCCCACCCATTTTTACCTGGGCTACTACCAGTGGATTACCGAAACCTTCGGAGCACACGCCGTCATCCACGTAGGCAAGCACGGCAACCTCGAATGGCTCCCCGGAAAGGGAATCGGGCTGAGCGAGAGCTGTTTTCCCGAAATCGCGCTGGGGTCGATCCCCAATATCTATCCCTACATCATCAACAATCCGGGCGAGGGCACCCAGGCCAAGCGCCGCGCACACGCCGTCATCGTCGATCACATGATTCCGGCAATGACCCGCGCGGAGTCCTACGGCGACCTGATCAAGCTCGAGCATCTGGCGGACGAGTACGCCGACGCCCTCACCCTCGACCCGTCGAAATGCCCTCTGATCTCCGAGAAAATCATCCAACTTCTCGAGGAAAGCCAGATATACCGCGACCTCGCTTACGAGCGGCCACCCGCGGAGGATGAGGTCGAGGGCTTCATCGAGGATTTCGACGGCTACCTGTGCGAAATCAAGGAATCCCAGATTCGGGACGGGCTTCATATCCTCGGGGCCCTTCCCGAGGAGGACAGCCTCACCGACCTTCTCGTCTCCCTCGTTCGGATCGATCAATCCGGTGTCCGTGGCCTTCCGGCGGCGATAGCGGACGACCTCGGGCTCGATTACGAAGCGCTAATCGCCGACCCGGCGAGGAGCGTCGATCACCACCTCTGCCGAACGGCGGGAGACCTCATCGAATATCTCGAGCTTCAGGCTAGAGGCGCGGTGAAAACCAACCACGCTCCGGGACCGAAATCGCGGGAGACGCTGAACTTCCTGAAGGGCGATGTACTCCCGCGCCTCGAACGGGTCCCCGATGAAATTTCGAACATCCTCGTCGCTCTCGATGGCCGCTTCGTGCCCGCCGGGCCGAGCGGCGCGCCCACAAGAGGTATGGCGAACATCCTGCCCACCGGTCGAAATTTTTTCTCCGTGGATACTCGGGCAATCCCGACTCAGACGGCCTGCGAGGTCGGCCGACGCGCCGCCGAGGGGGTGTTGCAGCGCTATCTTGACGAAACGAGAGACTACCCTCGCTCGATCGGCATGGTCGTTTGGGGAACCTCGAACATGCGCACCGGCGGGGACGATATCGGGGAAATCCTTCATCTTCTCGGGGTACGGCCGGTCCGGCAGGGAATCAACCGCCGCATCACCGGCATCGAGGTTATCCCTCTAGAAGAGCTCGGACGGCCGAGAATCGACGTGTTAGTGCGCATCAGCGGTTTTTTCCGGGACGCTTTCCCGAACGTCGTCGAGATGATCGACGAAGCCGTGCGGGCGGTCGCGGGGCTCGATGAGCCGGAGGGGATGAATTTCGTCCGAGAGAACATCGCCGCCGAAATCGGGCGCGGCAGCGACCCCGAGAGAGCTGCCTATAGAGTCTTCGGCTCCAAACCGGGCAGCTACGGCGCTGGCCTCCTCAACCTGTTAGACGAACGCAACTGGACGACGGACAAGGACCTCGCCGACGTTTATGTCGCCTGGGGGGGCTACGCTTACGGCCGCGGCGCTCCCGGCGTCCCGGCGTTTCAGGTGTTCCGCCAGCGCCTCTCTGGGGGTGAACGTGGCCATTCAGAACCAGGACAACCGGGAGCACGATATTTTCGACAGCGACGATTACTTTCAGTTCCACGGGGGGATGATCGCCTCTGTCCGGGCGATGACCGGCCAGAATCCCAAGGCCTACTTCGGCGACACCTCGAAGCCCGAACGGGTGAAGACCCGCGATCTGAGGGAGGAGGTCGTCCGCGTCTTCCGCTCCCGGGTGGTGAACCCGAAGTGGATCGAATCCATCCAGCGGCACGGTTACCGGGGCGCCTTCGAGCTGGCCGCCACCGTGGATTATCTGTTCGGCTACGATGTCACCGCCCATGTGATCGATTCCTATATGTATGAGAAGGTCACTGAAACCTATATTCTCGACGACCGGGTCCGGGAATTTCTCAAGGAGAAGAACCCCTGGGCGCTACGCGGCATGGTCGAGCGCCTCTTAGAGGCGCAGGAGCGAGGCTACTGGGAGTCGCCGCCGGAGGAGACCGTGGATCGGCTCAAGGAAATTTACCTCGAAAACGAAGCCGGGCTGGAGGTGATGGACTGATGCACTATCCGTTTTCCGCCATCGTGGGCCAGGAGCGGATGAAGCTCGCCCTCATCCTGAACGGGGTGAATCCGAACATCGGCGGGGTTCTGATCTCGGGCGTCAAGGGCTCGGGCAAATCCAGCGCCTCCCGCGGGCTGGCCGATCTCCTCCCGCCGATCCGGGGCAACGGCAACTGCCCCTACTCCTGCGCCCCGGAGGATCTCTGCGAAGAGTGCGAGGACGTCCAGATCGGGGAGATGCCCACCCCCTTCGTCTCGCTTCCCCTCGGCGCGACCGAGGACCGCGTCCTCGGCACCATCGATCTCGAAAAAGCCATCCGGCGGGGAGAAAAACAATTCGACCCTGGCCTCCTCGCGCGGGTCAACGGCGGCATCCTTTATGTAGATGAAGTGAACCTCCTTCCCGATCACCTGGTGGACATTTTGCTCGATGTCGCCGTGAGCGGGGTTAACCGGGTCGAGCGTGAGGGAATCTCCGTTCATCATCCGGCGCGATTCATCCTGGTCGGAACGATGAACCCCGAGGAGGGCGAGCTTCGCCCGCAACTCCTTGACCGCTTCGGCCTCTCGGTGGGAGTGCACAACCTCGCCGACCCGGCGGAGCGGAGCGAGGTCGTCCGGAGAGCGATTGCCTTCGAGGCCGATCCGGCGGGATTCGCCCGCGAATGGGCCGGGGAGCAGACGGCCCTCGGGGAGCGGGTTCTCCGGGCAAGAGCGATTCTCCCCGAGGTCCGGATACCGGATGAAACCGCGTCGGAGATCTCCTTGCTCTGCTGCCGGGAGCATGTCGAAGGAATGCGGGCCGACATCATCATCCGAAAGGCCGCGATGGCCCACGCTGCCTGGGAAGAGCAATCCACCGCAGGGGCGGAGGATGTCGAACGCGTGATGGAGTTCGCGCTGGCCCACCGCAGGTGCGACCCGCCGGAGCCGCCTCCACCGCCGCCGCCTCCACCGCCCCGTCCCAAGGAGCGTCCCGAGAACTCAAACCCCCGGCCCCAGGACGGCCTCAGCCAGTTCCAACCCCGGCCGGAGGACTCCCTTCACATCCCCAAGCCGGAAGCCAGCGCGAACCGCCGGCAAACCAGCCCGGGCGGCAGTGTAGGGACTGAGCAGTCCGGCTCCCGGCAAGGGCCCTATGTCCGCGCCCGGATAATCAGGGAAAAAGGGCCGGACCTTGCCCTCGACGCCACCCTGCGCGCAGCCGCTCTACGGGGAGAAAAAGAAATTCCGGGCGATACCGCGCTCAGGATTCGCCCCGAGGATTTCAGGGCCAAGATACGAAAACCCTCCTATCGCCGCCTTTTTCTTTTCGTCCTCGACGCCAGCCGCTCGATGGGCGCGCGCCGCCGGATGGAGGCGACGAAGGGGGTGCTGCTGGGACTTCTGGACGAGGCTTACCAGAAACGCGACGAGGTGGGCCTGATCGTCCTTCAGGGACGGGAGGCGCGCCTCGCCCTTCCGCCCACGCGAAGCGTCCGCCGGGTCCAGGAGAGAATCCGCCATCTTCCGGTGGGCGGAAAAACCCCGCTCGCCCAGGGTCTTCGGCTGGCCCGCGAGACGCTCGCCCTCTCCTGCCGAAGGCGGCCGGGCCTTGTGTCTTCGATCATTCTCGTCTCGGACGGACGCCCGACAGCGGGCCTCGGCGGCTCGCCCCCCGTCCAATCGGCGGAGCGAGAACTCCACCACTTCGGACGGACGGGGGCGAACCTTCTTCTCGTCGATACCGAGGAGGGATATGCCCGCTTGGGAATGATGCGGAATTGGGCAAACCGCTGGGACTTCCCCTGCGTATCGCTCGAGGAACTGCGGCCCGGAAAAATCAGGCGGCTCCTGGACGCCGCCTAGCGTGGGCGGCCGGTGAAACCATTAAAGCGGAGACTTCGCCATGAGCGATGAAAATTATAAGGAAAAAGCCGAACGCATCAATAAATCCTACGAGAAGCGCCAGGCGGCCGCCACCGGGGAGAAAGGGCTGATCATTGTCCACACGGGCTCCGGAAAAGGAAAAAGCACCGCCGCCTTCGGGATGCTCCTCCGCGCCGTTCACCACGGCCTCCGGGCCGGGGTCGTTCAGTTCGTGAAGGGCTCAATACCCTCCGGCGAGACCGAGGTGTTCAAATCCTTCGGGGACGCGGTGGAGTGGCACCGGATGGGCGAGGGTTTTTCCTGGATCACCCAGGACCAGGACCTAGACCGGCGGGCAGCCGAGAAGGCGTGGGAGAGATCACGAAAACTGATGGACCGCCCCGACATCGGAATGGTCGTTCTCGACGAGATCAACGTGGCCGTCCGGCTGGGTCAGCTTCAACTGGATGTGGTTATCGAGGCGCTTAACAACAAACGGGAGATGCTCCACGTCGTCCTCACCGGCCGGGGGGCGAAGGACGAATTGATCGAACTGGCCGACCTCGTGACCGAGATGAAAATGGTCAAGCACCCCTACCGCGCCGGCATCAAGGCGCAAAAGGGAGTTGAGTTTTAATCCAATACGATTTTTTACAGCATAAAGGGCAAAGCGAAAATGAGCGAGAAACTGGGGGTGATGGTTTGCGGCCACGGCAGCCGGGACGAGCGGGCCGTTGTCGAATTTCAATCCGTGGCCGAGGGCCTCAGGGAAAGAATTCCTCATATGGACACTGAATGGGGATTCCTCGAGTTCGCCACCCCGATCATTCGCGACGGGCTCGACGCCTTGATCGAAAAAGGGGTGGACCGCGTTCTCGCCGTTCCGGGGATGCTTTTCGCCGCCGGACACGCGAAAAACGATATCCCCTCCGTCCTGAACCGCTACCAGGCCACTCACGAGGGAATCCGGATCGATTACGGCCGCGAACTCGGAATCGACCTGAAGTTGATCCGGGCGGCTGGCGCTCGAATCGAGGAGGCCGTTCGAAAGGCCT
>NYYB01000098.1 GCA_002685755.1 Nitrospinota bacterium | reverse complement strand
GCCGCCAACGAGCGACCGCCGGAGCCGAAAGGTTTTGCGCCAATCGTCCCGTTCGAACGTCAGCCAAACCCCCGGGCCGCCGATGGCTTTCAAATCGCGCCGGCGGCGCAGGTGGAGCAAAAAACGGTGAGAAAAAGCGCTCATTTTTTTATGAAGCGCCCCGGGCGAAATTTTCCCGCCCTTCCCGGGCGTCCACTTCGGCGGAGTGGCGGCCAGCTTGATCGAATAACAGCCCGAGGGTTTCTCTCCCACCTCCAGATAGACGTACGAAATCTGGCTGGTGTGATGGGCCGCCGAGGGCGGGAGGAGGCCCAGCGGAAGCGCCAGCGCGATAGCGGCCCACAGCGCCCGGCGGCGAGTGCTAGAGAAATTGTGTTTCGGGCGGGATGGATGGAACAAACGGCGCTCCTTTTTCGTTTGAACTGAAAGCGGCGCCCGCTCCGGGCGAGCCCCTACTCTTATCAGGGATTCGGCCGGGGTTCCATCGGCGCCTCCCGGTGAGCCGAAGGGGAGGATGGCTTTTGTAAGTAATTGAAAAAATTTAACTTAATGGAAAGATCGGGACCGGCGGCGGGTTCGTGATAGACTCTGAAGAGGAGGCGCTTCCATTTCGCGCCAAATTCCTTTATCTATCCGGGGGGCGGGATCGGCCGCTTTGGAATTCACGGGGCCCGCTTCGAGAGCATCTTTTCCGGTCATCATCAAGGAACGGAGTTTCTTTCAATCGCAGGAGAGGAGCGAACATGCGCATCGGACACCTATCATTGAAAATTGCAGCGGTCTTCGCGGCGGTAGGCCTGGCCCTGGCCGGGTCCGCCTTCGCGGGCTCAGTATCGGGGACCATCAGGTTCTCCGGAAAAGCCCCCGCGCCGAAGGTTCTTTCCGTGAACAAGGACAAGAAGGTCTGCGGGAAAAACAAGATCACCGACGATAGCCTCGTCGTGAAAAACGGCGGCGTCTCCTGGGCGGTCGTCTCCATCAAGGGCGCCAAGGGCGGGAAGTTCTCCAAGGCGATGAAGAAAGCCACCGTCGATCAGGACGGCTGCATCTACACCCCCCGCGTGACGGTGATGAAAGCCGGCACGAAGCTCATCGTGCTGAACAGCGACAAGATTCTCCACAACGTCCACACCCGCCCCGGGAAATCGAAAAACACCGTCGCCAACATCGCCCAGCCGAAGTTCAAGAAAAAGCTCAAGATGTCGAAGCGCTATTTCAAGAAGCCGGGCATCGTCAAGGTCACCTGCGACGTGCACGACTGGATGACGGGATGGGTCGTATCGACGAAGACGCCGTTTGTCGCGATCTCGGGAGACGGCGGCAAGTTCAAGATCGACGGGGTGCCGGACGGCTCCTACACCGTCGAGATATGGCATGAAAAGCTCGGAACGAAGACGATGAAAGTCGACGTGAAGGGCGACACGAAGTTGGACGCCACCATCGGCGGCTAGAATCGACGGCGGCTGGAATCACGAACCTGAAACATCCGGGCGGCGGGAGGAGACTCCCGCCGCCTTTTTTCGTGTGTGCCGGGGAGTCCCCGCTCCTTGGATGCTTTCCTAAAAAAATCCTGTCCTAGCGCCCCGTCTTTTTTTGCGCCACAGCGGCGAGGTCCGCCGCTCCCTCGGCGATGCGGTCGATCTCGGCCTCGGTGTTGACGTAGTGGATCGAGGCGCGGACGGCGGGCGGGACCGAATCCACCGACCGCAAGACGACCTTGTGCTTTTTCAGCAGGTGCGCGGCGGTTTCCACTGGCGTCAACCCGGGGGCGCGGAACGAGACGAGGCCCGATTGGGCCGGGCCGGGCGGGGTGAGCACCTCGATACCGGGCTCGCTCCGGAGCCGCTTGAGCAGCCGGTTCGCCAGCCGCCTGACCCTGCGCTCGATGCCGGCGGGGCCGCTCCGGCGGCAGGTCTCCACCGCCACGCGGAGACCCGAGTAGAGCGCCGGGCTGATGGTGGCGATCTCGAAGCGGATCGCGCCCTTCTGGGGGGTGTAGGTGAGCTTGGGCAGGCTCCGGGCGGCGGCGGAGCGGTAGCCGACCCCGGATTCGAGGATTTTCTTCCGGAGGCCGTTCCGCACGAACACCGCCCCGGTGCCCTGAGGCCCCATGAGCCATTTTTGCCCGGAGACGGTGTAAACGTCGGCCAGCGATTTTTTCACGTCGACCGGTATCTGGCCGACCGACTGCGCCCCGTCCACCACGAGCAGCGCCCCGGCCTTCCGGCAGAGGCGGCCGATCTCGCGGAGGGGCAGCCGGCGGCCGGTGAGCCAGGCGATGTGGCTCACGCAGACGGCGCGGGTCCTCGGGGTGATCATGGCGCGCAGGTTCGAGAGAAGCTCCTCGTCCGACGCGCCCGTTTCGAGGAGGCGCACCTTGATCCGCCCCCTGCGCTCGCGCCACATCAGCCAGGGCAGGTAGCCGCCCGGATGCTCGAGGTCGGTGACGATGGCCTCGTCCCCCGCTCGCCACTCGACCCCGGCGGCGGCGATGTTGACCCCTGAGGTGGTGTTGTCCACGAGGGCGATCTCCTCTTCGCGCGCGCCGAGGAGTTTCGAGACCTCAAGGCGGAGCGCCACCATCACGGCTTTCGATTCGTCCTTGACTTGGGGGTGAAACGGCCCCAGCCGCGATTCGCGCTTGAGGATGCGGTCCACCTCGCGGAGCACCTCGGCCGGGGAGGGGCCGCTGCCCCCCCAGTTGACGTAGACCTGCCCCTTCATCGCGGGGATCCGCCCCCTGAGCCGCCGGACGCTTGCTTTATCGATAGCCAAGATAAAATCTCCCCTCGATTGCCGGGCGCTATTGGCCGGCCTGGTTGTATGCCGTGGATAATTCTTCTCCCAGCATATCCCATATCGAACACCGGGTGGAGGCGGGCGCGGGGTGGATGCGGTTTCTTGATGGGTGGCGCCTCCGGGGTCGCCCGGAGCGGGTCCAACCCAAACAAAAACCCCCGCGCCCAATGGTTGAGCGCGGGGGAATTGTGGTTCTCTAGCTCTTACTTTTTTCCTGCATCTGCCGAGCCTTTAAATTACCTCCGCTCTATAGAGAAATTCGGGTCCGGATACAAAACGTCTACCTTGCCTCGTAATGTGACTCTTTATTAGCATTGGCATTCCTTTAAAGGTTATTTAGCATATAAATATATCTTAACAACAGTTCCAGGAGCCACAATACTCCCGCCTTTCGGGCTTGTAGATGACACTGAACCTCGAAGTGCATACGGGGAATAAAAACCTAATTGGTGCACAGTGTAGGACATCCCGCCACTTGTAATTTCCGCCTTAAGCTGGGCCAGCGTTTTCGAATGGTAGTGGGGGACCCGGTTGACGTTTCTGCCTACCGTGATCGCGATCGAATTCACGTAAAGAATTGGATTACTACTCCCGGCCGGCGTCTGGGTTAACACCTTGTCGTGGAGATCCGGTCTATTAAAGACTTCCGGATGGATGACTGTGACTTTGACGCCATTTTCCGACACTTTCGCCGCCGCAAACGCCGCATCGGCCTGGTTCAGCGTCTGGCCCATCACGTTCGGGAGCATTACCATAACTCGGAAAAGTTTAAGTGCGACCACGGTTCCGGGAGCCGTTGTTGAGCCTGCGGCCGGGTTCTGGGCGGCAACCTGGCCGTTTCTACTCGTGTCCCCTTGGTTACTAAAGATTTGTTGATATGTGATCTGGCTGCTTGCGCCTAAACCCACCGCCGTGAGCGCCGCCTGGGCCTGGGCCAGCGTCTTGTACGCCACGTTCGGAACATGTACGTCATTGGAGAGCTGCACACCATCCAAAAACACCCACTTTTGGTTCGGCCCGCCATGACAGGACCATTGCTGGACATTGGCCCCGTCTGTCTTGCTGGCAACGATAACGTCCAGGCATTTGCCGCTGTTGACGCTCTTGATAAAGAAATACGGTTGGTTGGTTTTTACAAGTTCCCACTTTTGATTGCTCCCGCCATGACACGACCATTGCTGGACATTGGCCCCGTCTGCCTTGCTGGCAACGACAACGTCCAGGCATTTGGCTGTGACCGGTCCCCATCCTGGATCGTCACGCCGCCTCTGCCCTGGGCGCGGCGGTGAGGAAGAAAAAGAGAGCCGCACACAAAAAAGCGGCGATGAATCCGGTAAGACGCCTAGAGTCCACGGCCTTGCTCCTTCCGAGAGAGTGAAAAGTGTTTCGCTTCGCTTCCAGATGATTACTCGTGATGTTTCTTCTTTCTTATTTTGTTGGACCGCACTATGCGGCCATGCCCCCATAGAAGGCGAGGGCTGCGCCATAAAAAGATTCTCCGGTCGACAACTTGATGAAATAAATGAAGCTTTAGTGGGTCTATACCAGAAAAAATGCCCGCCGGATCGGCGAATATCTGCCGATGGAGGCGAAAATTCGGTTGAATTTCGCCGATGGGCTTGGATCCGAAATAGCGGGAGTGTGCGCTTGAGGGGGTCGCACGCGGCGGCGTGTGAATGGTTTTGGTTCTAATTCCGGCGTGAGGGGCGTTTAATCCGCGTCGGGCCGGGAGCGCAGCACGCGCTTGTCCCCGACCCGGAAGGTAACCCGCGCGGTGTCGAAATACTCGAGCAGCGGGATCGCGTGTTTTCGCGTGATGCCCAGGAGGTCGCGGAACTCGGACGCCGAGATGTCCTCCCGGTCGCTCAGGTAGCCCACGAGCCGCGCTTGCGCCGCCGTCACCGCCTCGCGGTGGTAGATCAGATCCTCCTTGAGGCGGATGAGCGCGCCCTCGTCCACGAGGACCTGAAGCGCCTCCTTGCCCGAGTCGCCGGGGGTCCCCGCCGCCCCGAACACCTCCTTTAAGACGGGGGGCTGAAAGTTCGCCGCCCTGAAGAACCCCTCGAGCTTGGTCTTCATCTTCGCCAGAACGGCCCCGACTTTTACCTTGTGGGAGGCGAGGCGGACCAGGCCGCCCTCCTCGGCCACCGCGCCCGCCCCTGTCAGCGCGCCGAGCGCCGCGTTGAAGACCCGCTCGCCCGCGCCCCCGCCCTTGCCGCGCGCCTCTTCTTTCGGAGCGCCGGGGCGCAGCGGGTTCGCCTTGTGGTACCCGGCGAGAAAATCCGTGATCGATTCCTGAAGGGCATCAAAATGCCCGCTTGTGAGGGAGAGCCCGGAGTCTGCCTCGACGGTCACCGCCCCGCCCTTCTGGGCAAGCTGGGAGAGCCCGGAGCGGATTTCACCCGAGGTGAGCGTCAGCCGCCCGGTGAGGGCGGCGGTGTCGGCTCCGTTCACACCCGCCTCGCCCAAGAGGATGGTGAGCCGCCCCGGCTCGTCCGATTCACTCAGCGCCTCGAACCGTTCCATCGAGGAGGCGCGGAGGCGGCGGTGCTTCCGGGGAGCGACGTCGAGAATCTCCCCGCCCCCGATGGTGACGACGGGCGAGTAGCTCCTGATGACGAAGCGGTCCCTCGGCAGGACGGCCACCGGCGCCTCGAGGCGTATCTGCGCGAAGCACTCCCCGCCCGGCCCGAACTCCTCGGCCCCGATCAGCGAGACCCGGCCCATGACCTCCGAGGTGCCGGTGTGGAAGCGCACCCGGGCGCGCTGCCTGAGCGGGCGGGGGGCGTCGGCGATATGCTCGAGGCGCACGTCGAGCATGTAGGTGCTCTTGAGCTCCCCCGCCCGGCCGAGCACGTCCCCGCGCTCGATCTCCATCCGCTCGATGCCCTGGAGGTTCACCGCCGTTCGCGTCCCGGCGGCGGCCTCCTCGACCGCCTCGCCGTGGACCTGAAGCCCGCGCACCCGCGCCTCCGCCGCGCCCGGAAAGAGCTGTACCCGGTCGCCCACCTTCACCGACCCGCTGAAGAGCGTTCCCGTCACCACCGCCCCGAACCCCCGCATCGTGAACACCCGGTCGATGGGCAGCCGGAAGATCCCCCGGCCGCTCTTGGCGGCGGCCCCCTCGGCGAGCCGGGCGAGTTCTTCTCTAAGCCGGTCGAGCCCCTCCCCGGTCTCGGAGGACACCGGCACCACCGGCTGTCCCTCCAAAAACGTCCCCGCGACGAAATCCGCCAGATCGTCGATCACTAGCTCGATCCAGTCCGCCTCGACGAGGTCGGTCTTCGTCAGCGCAACGAGCCCGGTTTTCACTCCGAGCAGCCGGCAGATCGCCAGATGCTCCCGCGTCTGGG
>NYYB01000097.1 GCA_002685755.1 Nitrospinota bacterium | reverse complement strand
CCCGACAGCGTCTCCGCCTGGATCCGGGACGGGCACTTCATCATCGAGCCGATGGATCCCGAGGTCCGCTGCTCGACCCAGAGCGTCGCCTCCCACACCTTGTATGAAAACTTCGACCCCTTCTTCATCACCGAGCCGGGGGGGGTGATCGACACGAGCGAATCCGAGTACACGGCTGAGTGATCTTCCCCCTCAAAACCGGTCCATGCTGAATGAGAGTATTTTCGGTACTCTTTGGGCTAGACTGCCCAACCTGGGGTAGCATGGGGATTGGTACCACTATTGGGGGCAGGTCAGGGAAATGCCGGGGCGGCGGTTTTGTTTGCCTCGGGAGCCTTGGGCTCAAGGGCTCGGGGGCGGCGCTCCTCGCTCTCAGGTCACCTCGCTACTCTCTCGGTGTCACCTCGCTATTCACTCAGTGCCACCCGCAACCCGCTCGCGGGCGATCCGCGCGCCCCGGACGAGGGCGTCGAGCTTGGCGCAGGCGGATTCGCGGCCGAGGGGGACGAGGCCGCAGTCCGGGGCCGCCTGGATTTTTTCGGGCGGATGGTGCTCGGCGGCGGCGAGGAGTTTTCGGGCCACGTGCTCGGGGGTTTCGGGCGTTTCGTTCCCGTTGTCGATGCAGCCGAAGATGACGGTCTTCGAGGGGCAGAGGCGAAGCAGCGATGGGTCGAGGCCCGAGGCCTCGAACTCGAGGGCGATACAATCGGCCCGGGATTTTTCGAGTTCCTCGAGGATGACGGGGTAGCTGTCCTGGATGGGCCGGGCGACGCCGGGCAGCGGGTAGCTGTAGCAGACGTGGACGGCGGTCCGGGTGGCGAGGCCCTCGAGGCAGCGGTCGAGCGCCTCGATACCCCATTCGGCGACGAGGGCCGGATAGCGGCTGAAGACCGGCTCGTCGAACTGAATCACGGCGGGTCCGAGGGCGTCGAGCTCGCGGGCCTCCCCGTTGATGGCGGCCGCGTAGTCGAGGGCGAGCGCGCGCGCGTCGCCGTAGTGCTCGTCGGCCACGGTGTCCCAGACCGTCATGGGGCCGGGCAGGGTGATTTTGACGGGGGCGGCGGCTTCGCGCATCAGGAAGAGCAGGTCGTCCTTGAGCAGCGGGCCCTCCCGGCGGATGGGCCCGGTGACCCGGCCGGCCTGGATGGTCCGCCTGCCGTTTCGCGCCAGCTTCGGCACGGTCCGCCCGTAGTCGATGCCGCTTAGCTGCATGGTGATGTAGGTGAGGTAGGATTTTCGCCGCTGCTCGCCGTCGCTGATGATGTCGACGCCGGCGCGCTCCTGATCGTGTATGGCGAGGCGGCAGGCGTCGTCCTGGGCCTGGGGGAGAAGGTCCGGGGCCGGGAGCCAGTCGGCGCCCTTGCCGTGGTGATCCGCGGTGGGATCGTTCATGGCCCGCCGCTCGAGGAGCCAGGGCGGCTTGGGCATGCTGCCGATTACGGTGGTGGCGAAGGCCTTGGTCACGGAAGAGACTCCTATTGTTACATCGGCATAACCTGATCCGGCATCTCGATACGCGGCATCCTGATTAGACATCTCTTCGATCGGGGCCGCAAGAAGGGGCCGGGTTATTTATAATAGAGGGGCGAAAAAGGTGTTCATTTTTCCTCGGGAATAATGGCGTTTGGGGAACTGACGTTTGGAGCGCGGGCGCCGGTGATCGGAATCCGCTCCCGGCGGGCCCGAGGATTTTGGAGGGGTGGAGGTCTTGTTTCGGGGCAAGATGGCGCCCGGTTGGTTGAAAGGCGTTGGCGAGGAAAAATTCGGCCGTGAAATTTACCTTGTAGTATGTTGATTATGTGAGAATTATCGCTTTGCCCCCCTGCGGTGGCCCGCCGAGGTTTATTTGATTAAAGCTCTTGGGATACCATCCGCTTTCAAAATAATGCATTTTGTTAAACGCATGTTTGAGCCCGCCCGGGTTTATAGATTCTCGGTTCATCCGACCGCCTTCGGACAAGGGTGAGTGAACGGTTATCCTGGCGCTTGTTGCCAAGGCGTCTTCGGTTTTCGTCCGGTCAAGTCGGGAATGGAGTCAATGGTTAGGGCTGCAGCGAAGAAAAAATCCACCGCCAAGAAATCCACTGCCAAGAAATCCGCCGCGAAAAAAAAGACCGCCGCGAAAAAGAAGAAAACCGTCTCGCGGAAAAAAACCCTGAAGGCGAAGGTTAAGGCGAAACGGTCTGGCGGGAAGCCCGCCTTCAAGGGCTCGAAACCGGACCTGGACGGCTTGGGCGAGATCCTTGTGAGGAACTCGCCGGATGGAATCGTCGCCGTCGATAGAGACGGGACGATTCGCTATCTCAATTCCGCCGCCGAGAAGTTCTTGAAATCCAGGGATGGAAAGATGATCGGCCAAAAGTTTCACTATATGGTCGATCCCCAGCGTCCCCAGGAAGCGACCCTCGCGAAGACCGGCCGGCGGGATCGGGTGGCCGAGATTCGTGCGGTGGAAGCGAAACTTGGCCGGGAGAAAATTTACATCGTCTCCATCCACGATATTACCGAGCGGGCCAACATGGAGGCGCAGCTTCGGGCCCTCTCGGATGTGGACCCTTTGACGGGTCTGCTCAACCGGAGAGGGTTCGTCGTAGCCGCCAGCCGGCAGTTGACCCTCGCCCAGCGTCAGGGTTGGGGGATGTCCCTTTTCTTTCTGGACCTCGACGGCCTCAAATGGATCAACGACGAATTCGGCCACCTCGAAGGCGATCAGGCCCTGATCGAAACAGGTGCAATTCTTCGAAAGACGGTGCGCCGCCCGGACATCATCGGCCGCTACGCGGGAGATGAGTTCACGATTCTCGCCTTCGACAGCGCCGACAGGACCGACAGCGCCGATAGAATCGCCGAGCGTCTCCGGAAAAACCTCAGCGCTCACAACGAACGCAAGCGCCCGGACAGAAAAATCTCCTTCAGCATCGGCGTGGCGCACTACTCCCCCGGCAACACGCCCTCGCTCGACAAACTGATCGACGAGGCGGACTTCAAGATGTACGAGGAAAAGCGGGACAAGCGGTGCACCCGCTAAGCGGGCCAGTCCGCCCTTGAAAGGGCGGGTCCTCCGCCTTTGGTAGTAAAGCCTCTTGGAATAAATCCCCTTAGAATAACTCCTCGGGAACGGGTACCTCTTCGTACGACTTCGGGTCGAGGGGGCGGTCCGGCTCGACGCCCATCATCGGCATGTAGTGATAGGCCTGCCGGAGATGCTGGAACGCATGGCCCAGGGCCAGCTCCAGTAGCTCGTGGACGGTGATCGGCCCCATGTAGCTTTTCACCTTTTTGGCGAGCTTATCGCCCTCCGCGAGAAATTCGGCGAGCTCGGCCTCGATGCGGTCCCCGTAGGCGCAAATCTCCTCGCCGGTGCGGTAGTTCTGCGCGAGTTCCTCATAGCGCCGCACCATATCGCGGGAGTACTCGCCGCCGTCGTGCGCCTCGATGCCGAGGACGGGCCGCTCGAAGCTGTGCCAAAGAAGCTGGCGCATCGAGCGGGGCCGGCCCGAGGAGATCCAGTCGAGCTGCCCGGGCGAGAGCTGGTTCACGGCGCGCCTTAGGCCGCCGAAAACGAAGCGGTACATTTCCATCATTTTCTCGGGGCGCATCGGGCCGCTGGATCCTGCGTCGATGCCGAAGGTTTCGCACAGGTCTGAGACGTTATAGCCGACGACGACATCCTCCCCGCGCACGGAGACGGGCAGGGACTTCACACCCAGCGCCTTTAGCTCGGCCATCGCCTCGGGGTCGTTCGTGCAGTCGCGGTTGATGACTTCAATACCGTTCGACGAGAGAAACTCCCTCGTTCGCGCACAGGTGTATCAGCCGTGCCGTGTATAAACCTTGACGGGCTCCATCGTCTGGCTCCTGTGGGGGGGGGTGGAATCGCGGGCCGCCGATCCGGGAATCACGTTCGAAAGTCGCGTTCGAAAAGGAAGGTTTCCCGTCCGGCGGTTAATTTCATGGGCGTCTCGGGCCAGCATATCAAAACTAGTGGAAATCCACACCGGAGGCATTCTGGGCGTTAGCACGGACCGGCGCCTTTATCCTCCCCGGCGCAATCGATAAAATGCCTCCCTTTGCTCCTGCGGAGGTTTGGAGTTTTGAATTCGGCCGGCGGTTTTGTGTAATCGACCGGCCGCCAATAATTATCTTTATCGGGAGATTGTGCCGATGCAGTATCGCTCATTGGGGAGGACAGGAATCCGCGTCTCCGAGATTGGCTTCGGGACAGGGGGCATCAGCCGGCTCATGGTGAGCGATGACCATGAGGGCCAGCTTCGCGCGGTGAAGGGCGCCCTCGATCTGGGGGTCACGTTCTTCGATACGGCGATGGGCTACGGGAACGGGAAATCCGAGGCCAACCTGGGCCGGGCCCTCAAGGCGGCCGGGGCCGGGGTCGAGGCCGGGGTGAGTTTGTCCACGAAGATACGGCTCGGGCCGGATGACCTCTCGGACCCAAAGGGTGCGGTGATCGCCTCCGTGGAGAGAAGTCTCGATCGGCTCGGGCGCACCTCGGTGGACCTGATTCAGATACACAACTACATTGCGCCGGGTGGAAAATGGCCGGTCGGGGTGGCCCTTGACGAGGGGGACGTATTCGGCCCCGGAGGGGTTTTGGCGGGTTTTAAGGAGTTGAGGGCGCGGGGGAAGGTGGGCTTTTTCGGGTTCACCGGCATCGGAGATCCCAAGGCGCTTTCAGGTCTGGTTGAAAGCGGCGAGTTCCACACCGTGCAAACCTATTTCAATTTGCTGAACCCCAGCAGTGGCTATCCGGTCCCCGAGTCGTTCGGCGCCCTGGACTACGGGGGGTTGCTCGATCGCGCCGTGGATGAGGGGATGGGGGTGCTGGTGATACGCGTCCTGGCCCTGGGCGCATTGACGGCGGAGCCCGGGCTCCTGGGATTTTTGGACGAGGCCCCGCCGGTGCTCTCGCTCGGCTCGGAGTACGCCAGGGACGTTGAGCGGGCGGGGAAGCTGAGCTGGCTCGCCGATGAGGGGGGATACACCCTCGCCCAGGCCGCGATTCGGTTCGCTCTCATGAAGGAGGGAGTGTCCACCGTTTTGGTGGGGTTCTCGGGTTCCGGCCAACTCGAGGAGGCGGTTTCGTGCTCGGGCGCCGGGACGATTTCGGGGGAATCCATGCAAAAGCTGAAACGATTGTGGGAGACGGATTTCTCCTGACCGAAAAGATTTTCCCGGCCGAAAAGTATGGCCCGTTCGGGTCCTCGTGTGTCGTGAAAGGGTATATCGTGGAGGACGCACCGTGAACGACTCGAGACTTCCCTGGATCGTCAAGGGCGATATCGACGGATTCTTCGGCCTGTGGATGGATAACCTCGTCCAGCTCCTGCTGATCGCCTCTCTTCTTAAAGGCGTTTTGGGCTTTTCCGACAGCCTCATTTTCGGACAAGTGCTTCCGGGCGCGGCGCTGAGCATCCTGGGCGGTAATCTTTTCTACGCCTGTCAGGCCCGCCGCCTCGCGGAGCGGGAGGGGAGGGAGGACGTCACCGCCCTTCCCTACGGGATCAACACGGTCAGCCTCTTTGCCTTTGTGTTTTTCGTCATGCTCCCGGTGAAGATCGCCACGGGAAGCGCCGAGGCCGCCTGGCGGGCGGGCATCGCCGCCTGTCTGGTGAGCGGGCTCATCGAGACGGGCGGAAGTTTCGTGGCGGGCTGGGTGCGCCGCGCGGCTCCTCGGGCGGCCCTTCTCGCCGCCCTCGCCGGCATCGCGGTGACGTTCATCTCGATGGATTTCGCCCTCAAAATCTGGGAGCGGCCCCTGGTGGCCATGGCGCCGCTGGCGATCATATTTTTGCAGTATTTCGCGAAAATCCGGTTTCCGCTCGGGCTGCCCGGCGGCCTCGTCGCGGTTGTCGCCGGCGCGGCCGTTTCGGCGGGAATTTACGGGTTTCCGGGCGGCGTTCCCTCCCCGGTGGGGGTGGCGCTGCCGGTGCCCGTGGTGGGTGTCCTGGCCGGGATGGTTTCAAGCCCCCTTCTTTGGGATTTCCTGGCGATATCGGTTCCGATGGGCCTGATGACCCTCGTGGGGAGCTTGATGAATCTCGAGAGCGCTGAGGCGGCCGGGGATCGGTTCGACACCCGCAGTTCGCTCGCCGTGAACGGCGCGGGTTCGATCCTGGCCGCCGTTTTCGGAAGCTGTTTTCCCACCACCCTCTATATCGGGCATCCGGGATGGAAGGGTCTGGGCGCGCGCTCAGGCTACGCCGTTTTAAACGGCGTAGCCGTGGCGATCCTCTGCCTGACGGGCTCGATCGGCGCTCTGGCCAGTATCGTTCCCGAGGAGGCGGTGATCGCCATTCTGCTCTGGATTGGAATCATCATGGTGGGACAGGCCTTCTCGGCGACGCCCGCCCGGCACGCCCCGGCCGTGGCGCTCGGGTTCATTCCGGCGGTGGCGGCCTGGGGGCTCTTGATGAGCCAGGCCGCTTTCCGCACGGCGGGGACCAGCCTTCATAAACTCGGCGCGTCGGCCTTCGGTGTCCCGGGGTCTCATCTGGGCGGGATGATCACCCTCGAGCGCGGATTTATTTTCTCCTCATTGATCCTGGCGGCGATGGCGGCGGCCCTCATCGACCGGAGGCTTCTTCGCGCCGCGGGCTGGGCGGGGGCTGCGGCCCTGCTGGCGTGGTTCGGGGTCATCCACGCATGGGAGATTACGCCCGGAGGCCTGATCAGCCCGTTCGGTTGGGCGAAGGCGCCCGCCGTCGCGGGCGGCTACCTCGTCATGGCGGCGTTGTTTTCTCTGTTCGCCTTGGGTGGCCACGGGGTTTCGGGCGAAGCCGCCAGGGGCGACCCCGCCGGAGGAGATGGCGAATGACCGCCGGGCATGAAGAAAGATTCGATCTCCTTTGTATCGGCGGCGGAGTGGGCGGTTTGGTGGCTGCCTACGGGGCGGCTCAGTTGGGCGCGAGGGTGGCCCTTGTCGAGCGCGGAGAGCTGGGCGGCGATTGCCTGAATTACGGCTGCGTTCCTTCAAAAGGGCTCATTCATGCCGCGCGGCTGGCCGCCGGGGCCCGGCGCATGAACGAGTTCGGAATCGAGGTCGGCGAGGTGCGGGTGGACTTTCCCCGGGTGATGCGGCGGATGAAGGAAGTCCAGGCCCATATCGGCGAGCACGACGACCCCGCCCGATTCGAGGCGATGGGCATCGAGGTCATCTTCGGCGAGGGCCGCTTCACGGGGCCGGACCTGTTCGAGGTCGGAGGCAGGCGGATTCGGGCGCGGCGGTTTTTGCTGGCGACCGGAAGCTCGCCCCTCGTGCCCGAGGTGGCCGGGCTGTCGGAGGTTCCCTTTCTCACGAACGAGACCGTATTCGATCTCGAGGCGCAGCCTCGGCGGATGGCGGTCCTCGGCGGGGGGCCGATCGGTCTCGAACTGGCCCAGGCGTTCCACCACCTCGGGACCGAGGAGGAAGTCCTGGAGATGATGCCCAAGCTCCTGCCCCGGCTCGACCACGAGATGGCCGGCGTCCTCCGGAGGGCGCTTGAGGAGAGCGGTCTTCGTCTTCACTTCGAGGTGAGGGTGTCAAAAGTGGAAAAGCGCGGGGACGAAATCGTCATTCACGCGGAGGCCCCCGGAGGGCAGGTCGAAAACCCCGGGGGGCCGCGGTCGTTTTCCTGCGATGCGCTCCTGGTGGCCGTGGGGCGAAAGCCGAACCTGGACGGCCTCGGCCTCGCCGATGCCGGTGTGGAGTGCACCCCGCGCGGGGTGCGGACGGACGAGTGGCTCCGCACCTCGAACCCTAAAATTTACGCGGTGGGGGACGTGCGCGGCGCCTACCAGTTCACCCATGTCGCGGAGTATGAAGCGGGCATAGCGCTCCGGAATATGCTTTTCAGCGAGCCGTTAGGGATACCGGTTCCGTTTCTCAAGAAAAAAGCTTCCTATCACGCTGTCCCATAGGCGATTTACACGAGCCCGGAGGCGGCCCATGTGGGAATGACGGAGGCCGAGGCGAGGGAGGCGCTGGGAAAGATTCATGTGCTTCGCTTTCCGATGGACCGGATTGATCGCGCCATCCTGGAGGGAGAGACGTCGGGGTTCTGCAAGGTGGTGTGTGATTCGAGGGGCAGGGTCCTGGGAGCCGACCTGGTGTGCTCCGCCGCCGGAGAAATTCTCCCCGAATTCGCCCTGGCTGTCCGCAAGAGGCTCCACGTCAAGGAAGTGGTGGAGACGATTCACGTTTACCCGACGCTGGCCCAGGTGAACAAGAGGGCGGCCGGCAGCTTCTACGCCCAAAAATTGTTCACCCCCGCGTTCAGGAAAAAAATGCAGCGGCTCTTCGGCCTTGGCGGGAGTCTGGAGGTGACCGACCCCAAGGGGCCGAATGGCCTGGGAGATGATGAAAAAAAGTTTTGTTTCGGGCCGGATTTTTTGAAATACAATCCCAGATCAAAAGTATATTGTATACATTTCTGATAGCCTTCTAATAACTGATTTTAATGCCCTTTTCCTCGTTACCGCGATTAAATGTTTTATGAAATCATGCTAGTATCACGGGGAATTTTGCACGTTGTTGGTTGATAAGTGGCGTTTCGATTTATTTTAGTTGGTGGTTGTCATGGGGCAGGCCCTATATTGGGTGAAGGCCGAAATTTATTGCGTTTTTTTCGGGTTGTTATCCCATTTATTTGGGCGGTTTTACCTGTCCCGCGTGCCTGAGGGGGTTTTATCGATATGAGTGGATCCAACGCCAAGGTTTTCTCCTACCCGGGCATCAAGACGACCTCCGACGGCGCGGGCGCGGTGACTTGGGTCGAGACCTATATCACCCAGGGTGCGTGCGCCTACCCGATTACCAGCTCCACCACGATGGGGCAGGGATATCAGGCCGAGGTCGCCAACGGGAAGGAGAATTTGTGGGGTGAGAAGCTGTTCTTTCTCGAGCTTGAGAGCGAGCACTCGAGCGCCAGCACCTGCGAAGGATACGCGCTAGCCGGCGGCCGGGTTTCGAACTTTACGTCGGGTCAGGGTCTGATCCTGATGAAAGAAGTCCTCTATACCATCAGCGGCAAGCGTCTCCCGGTCGTGTTCCATATCGGCGCGCGCGCCCTGACCTCCCACAGCCTCAACGTCCATGCGGGCCACGACGACGTAATGGGCGTCACCGATTGCGGGTGGAGCATGTTCTTCGCGCGCACCGCCCAAGAGACCGGCGACCTGGCGCTCATCGCCCGCCGCGTCGCCGAGGACAGCCATACCCCGGTCCTCAACATCCAGGACGGTTTTCTCACCACCCACACCGTCGAAAGCCTCTTGTTTCTCGAACCCGAGTTCATGAAATCCTACATCGGGCCTCCGGGAGATAAGATCCCGAACCTGATGGATTTCGATAACCCCGTCATGAGCGGTACCGTCCAGAACCAGGACGCCTACATGAAGGGCAAAATCGCCCAGCGCTATTTTTACGACAAGATTCCCGCCATCGTGAAAAACGCGATGGATGAATTCTACGATGCCACCGGGCGGCGCTACGGCATGGTCGATAACTACCGGATGGAGGACGCCGAATACGCCTACGTCGGCATGGGCACCTATATGGAGACGGCCCGCGCCACAGTGGATCACCTCCGCGAGCAGGGCGTCAAAATCGGCCTGGTGAACGTTACGGTGTTCAGGCCCTTCCCGGGAGCGGAACTGGTCGAGGCCCTCAAGGACACCAAGGCCTTCACCGTTTTAGAGCGCCTCGATGTTCCGGGCGCCCAGTCGAACCCCCTGACGGCGGAAATCAAGGCGTCTTTCGCCGACGCGGTGGTCGGCTCCGATGACTACCCGAATATCGACAGAATCCCGACGGCTTATTCCTGCTCCGCCGGTCTCGGCAGCCGCGATGTGCGGCCGGGGGATCTCATCGAAGTGGCGAACAATATGAAAGAGGGCGGGCCGGGCCGTCGCTATTTCTCCATCGGCATCGAGCACGCCACCGCACTCAAGGTCAATGAAGACCCGGACCTCCGGCCGGCCGGCTCTTTTTCGATGCGCGGCCACTCGGTCGGCGGCTACGGCTCCGTGACGACGAACAAGGTCATCGCCACCATCGCGGGCGAGACGTTCGGCCTGAACGTACAGGCCTATCCGAAATACGGGTCCGAGAAAAAGGGTCTGCCCACCACCTACTTCCTGACCATCGCCGAGGATGTGATTCACACCCACTGCGAGCTTCACCAGGTCGAGTTCATACCCTTGAACGATGTAAACGCTCTTCATGCCGGAAATCCGCTGATGGGTCTCAGCGATGGCGGGATGGTTTTCATCCAGACCAACGAGACCGAACCCGAGGCGGTGTGGCGGAACATTCCGCAATCGGCGAGGAGCACCCTCCGGGCGCGGAATGCGCGCGTCGTTTATATGGACACCGTGCAGACCGCACGCGAGATCGCCAGCGATCCCTCTCTCGAGCAGCGCATGCAGGGCATCGTGCTTCTCGGGATATTCTTGAGTTGCACGCCTTTCGCCAAGGAAAAAGGCATCAGCGAAGAGGAGGTTTTCGCCAGCGTCGAGAAATCGATTCGAAAATATTTCGGCCGGCGCGGCGAGCAGGTGGTGAAGGACAACATGGAATGTGTCCGGCGCGGTTACACCGAGAATCGTGAAATTCCCGCCGATTTGATCGAAACGGCGAGCGAGCTGGAAATGGTGGGCTGACCACCGATCCGGATTTTTAAATTTCTTTGGCCTCGGCTTCTCGAGTGGGGCCGATTGTTCCAGGAGTGAATTCATGAGCCAAAACGGCGGCGCGGGAACGGTAGAGGAAACCTTTCTTGATATTGGAGATTTCAACGAGCGCATCATAGGCGCCTACAACGACGGCTCCGCCGAGATGGGGCTTGAGGCGGACGTTCAGGTGGCGCGGAGCCTCGTTCCGGCCGGAACCGGCGTGTTCCGCGATTTCAGCTATATCGCCCCCGACCTTCCGGACTTCTACAACGATAAATGCGTGGGGTGCATGGACTGCGTGACGGACTGTCCGGATACGGCCATCCTCGGAGTTGCGATCGGCGAAAAAGAGCTCGAGAGCCGGCTGGCCCAGGTTTCGGACGAGAAAGAGCGCAACGCGCTCCGCGCGCGCTTCTCCAAGACGAGCAAGTTCCACAAACAGGCCGAGAAAAAAGGTCTCGACGGGGCCATGTTCGGGATCTTCGTCGATCCCTCCAAGTGCAAGGGTTGCGAGGAGTGCGTGGAAGCTTGCGGCACCCACGCTTCTCTCGGCATGATTCCGAAGTCGAAAGAAAACCTCGAGGAGTTCCGCAGCAGTTGGGATTTTTACAAAACCCTGCCCGAGACGCCCAGCGAGTATGTCAACGAAAAGTTCCTCGCGGACATGATGCTGACCGAGCGCTCTTTGCTCTATGTCGGCGGTGCGGGAAGCTGCATGGGCTGCGGAGAGGCGACCGCCCTGCGGATGATGACGGCCGCCACCGGCTTCCAGTACGGGGCCGACGGCATGGGCATCGTCGCCTCGACCGGCTGCAATACCGTCTACACCAGCACCTATCCCTACAACCCCTATCTCGTGCCCTGGACAAACAGCCTGTTCGAGAATAGCTCGGCCGTTGCGATGGGGGTGCGCGCGCGCTGGAACCAGAAAGGCCTCGAGAAAAAACGCCTCTGGGCGATTGGCGGAGACGGGGCGATGCTGGACATCGGCTTCCAGTCCCTCTCGCGGATGCTCGCCAGCGGAGCCGACATAAATGTTCTCATCCTCGACACCCAGGTCTACTCGAACACCGGCGGGCAGGCGTCCACCAGCACCTTCATGGGCCAGGACGCCAAGATGAGCCAGGTGGGAAAGGTGATTCCCGGCAAGGTCGAGCACCGCAAGGAAATCAGCACCATCGCCATGATGCACGGCGATGTCTACGTTGCTCAGACCACCTGCGCCCACACGAATCATTTCTACAAGGCCATCATGGACGCGAACGCGTTCCCCGGCCCGGCGGTGGTGAACGTCTACACCACATGCCAGCCCGAGCACGGCGTCGCGGACGATGTGTCCCGCCAGCAGGCCAAGCTCGCCGCCGACAGCCGGGCCTTCCCGGTGTTCACCTACGACCCGCGCCGGGGCGATAGCATCAAGGAGCGCATGAACCTGACCGGCAACCCCTCGCCGAACAAGGATTGGTTCGAAAATGCCAAGACGGGCGAGGTGTGCGACTTCATCACCTTCGCGCGGAGCGAGGGGCGCTTCGCCAAGCAGTTCGACAAGGACGGCAACCCCTCGGAGCTCCTCCTCAAGACCAAGGAGGGGCGGCTTCGCAACTGGCACCTGCTCCAGGAATTGGCGGGCATGCGCTAGACGGGATTTTCTTCCAAAGTAAAACCCCGCGGCGCTTTAGCCGCGGGGTTTTTTGTTTGTATTGCAAAAAAATATTCCGGGGGGGGGGGCTAGCGCCTCCTCTTTTTCTTTTTTTCCCGGTCCTCGAACACTTTGTAGACGACCGCGCTGTCGAGCTCGCCGTAACCCGAGCTGAGGGCTTCGTCGTAGAAGGGGAGGCTGGCGGACCCGATTGGGGTGATGGACTTGCTCCTCTTGGCAAGTGACATCCCGAGGTTGAAATCCTTGTGAAGGACGGTGACGGCGCTGACGGGATTGGTGTACCGCCGCTTGATCATCCGCTGGCCCCGGTTCCGGAGCTGACGGCTGTCGGCCGCGCTGCGGTGGAGCGCCTTGAAGAGGATGCCGCCCTTTACCCCGGACCGAAGGCCCATGCGGATGGTCTCGGCGATGGCGCACCGCTGGAGGCAGGTGAGGTAGTTGATCAGCACCTTCATCGTCGCGCCCGACCCCGAGGAGCCGCAGTAGATCTGATCGTCGAGGAGTTTCCCGAATATCGGGGACACTTTTTTATAGGCCCGCTCCGGCCCGCCGGCAATGAGTAGGCCGACGCGGTTCTTCACGTTTTCGCTGTGCCCGCTCACACAGGCGTCCAGGTAATCGACTCCCTTTTTCTTGCACATGACGGCGAGGCGGCGGCTGTCCTCCGGGTCCGCCGTGGTTGTGTCGCATATGAGAGCAGGGGCCTTTTCCTTCGCAAAGGCGAGAAATCCCTCTTTCCCCCGGCTCGCCTGAATCGAGATTTTAGAATTGGGCACGGAAATCATAACGATGTCCGCCTCCTCGGCCACCTCCCGCGGAGAGGCCGCCGGCTCCCCGCCCAGCCGCTTGAATTTCGCCCGCGCGGCGCGGTCCGGGTCGCATCCGAAGACGCGGTGGCCGTCCGCGATGAGGTTTTTTGAAAAAGCCCGGCCCATCAGGCCCAGGCCGATGAATCCGATGATCGGTTTGTTGCGCGCGCGATTCGCCATGATTCCTCCGGTTCTATTCCGAGTTGTATGTCTGGTCGAATGACTCCCGAAAGGTACACTACGCCGCCCGTTTTCGGAAAACGCCCGCCGAAGAATTTTTCGGGAATCTTGCCCGGCTCCCTGTGCCCTGTTAGGATTCGGAATCATTTTATGAATTGTCCGGGGAGGATGCATGGCAGAGCGTAAGCCCGTGGTCGGAATCGGTTTGATCGGCGCGGGGCGCATGGGCTCGATCAGGGCCCATCTTTCGTCCACGAGCCCCGCCGTGAACTATCTGGCGATTTCGGACATCGATTCCGCCAAGGCCGAGGCCCTGGCCCAGCAGTGCGAGGCCGCCTACTTCACGGACGACAACCGGGCCGTCATCGAAAACCCGAACGTGGACGCCCTCATCGTTTCGACGCCCGAGGGCGAGCACACCGATTCGGTTTGCCGGGCGCTCGAGTTGGGCAAGCCCGTGCTCGTCGAAAAGCCCATATCCCTGTCTCTCGACGACGCCGACCGCATCCTCGAGTCGAGGGCGAAATCAGGGGCCGATCTTTATATCGGCTATACGCAGCGGATGAGGCGGCGTTTTCTCTCGATTAAAGAGCACATCGACGCCGGCCGCCTGGGCGAGGTGATGTCCGCGCGGTTGACGATATACAGCTCCCGCGCGGTGACCCGCCAGATTCACGCCCGTACGCCGCACTCGACACCCTTCACCAACGAGCTCACCTATATGGCCGACATGGCGCTCTGGTTCTTCGCTCCCCGGAAGCCCGTCCGCGTCTACGCGCAGGGCGGGAGCGAGGTTTTCTCCGAACACCCGGCCGGCCTCGGCGATTACGGCTGGGCCATCGTCACCTTCGAGGACGGTGCGGCCGTCAACCTGGGCAGCTCGTGTATTCTACCCGAGCGCTGGCCCGCCTACGTCGCGAGCATCGGGATGGAGATTTTCGGAAGCGAGGGGGCCGTCTCGGTGGACGACTCCCATAAGGAAGTCATGATGGTGACGAACGAAGCGATACCCTCACCCTACGCGCCGGATTCCTCCGTCGAGGTGGCCTTCCTCGGCTCGGCGATGCCGGGCGATTGGGCGATGGGGGATTTTTACGGCCCCATGCGCGATGAGACGCGCCTGTTCCTAGAGCGTGTGACGACGGGGCGCGAAATACCGCTCTGCGGCGGGGAATCGGGCCGGGCGGTTCTGGAACTCGCGATGGCGATGGAGAAAAGCGCGAAAGAGGGCGGGTCGCTCGTCGAACTGCCGCTGAAAGGCTGAACAAATGGCGGAAAAAAAAATCGGAGTCGGGATCATCGGCAGCGGGCGGATGGGCCGCCTGCGCGCGAATCTCACGGCCGGAGATCCGAGGGTGGGGTTCCTCGCCCTCTCGGACGCGGACGCGGGCCGCGCCGCGACGGTCGCGGACGAGGTCAAGGCCGATTTTCATTCCGGCGATAACGAGGCGGTGCTCTCTCATCCGGAGGTGGACGCCGTAATCGTCTCTACCCCCGAGCACGCGCACGCCGATCCGGTTTGCCGGGCGCTCGAGTTGGGGAAGGTTGTTCTCGTCGAAAAACCCCTGGATCTGTCCCTCGATGCGGCGGACCGCATCCTCGGGGCCGTGCGCCGCTACGGCGGCGACCTCCATGTCGGCTACACCCAGCGCCTCAGGCGGCGCTATCTCAACGCCAAGGAGCAGATCAACCAGGGGCGGCTGGGACGGCTTCTCACCGCCCGGATGAGTCTCTACAACCCCCAATCCAACGGCAAGGAGATATATGCGCGTTCCCCCCATGCGAGTCCGGTGACCGATACGCTGACCTATGTGGTGGATATCGGGCTCTGGTACTTCGAGGGCCGAAAGCCCGTCCGGGTCTACGCCCAGGGCGGGAGCAAGATTTTCCCCCATCCCAACAACGTGGGCGACTGGGCCTGGGCGATCGTCACCCTGGACGACGGGAGCAACATCAGTTTCGGGTGCTCGTGGATTTTTCCGGATAACTGGCCCGCCCCCATCACCACGATGGGGATGGACATCATGGGAACGGACGGGGCGATTGTCATCGACGACTCGCACAAGGGCGTCATCCTGGCGACGAAAAAAGGCGTGCCCTCGCCCTATGCGCCGGACGCCACCTCGGACGTGGTCTTTCTCGAGTCGATGATGGCGGGCGATTGGTCCCTCGGGGAGTTCTGGGGGCCCATGCGCGATGAGACGCGTTTGTTCCTGGAACACGCTGCCACGGGCCGCACGATTCCCAACACGCGGCCCGAGGAGGCGCGTCAAACCCTCGATGTCACCCTGGCGATCGAGCGGAGCGCCGCGGAAAACCGCCCAATCGACTTGCCCCTCGTATAGTTTCTCCGGGCTGAGCGGGGCCGCGAGTCGCCGCCCGAAACCGGCCAGCCTCAACCAACCCCAACGGCTTGTTTTCGATTCTGAATTAGAGGTCCCGCGTTTCGGCCCGGGCGGAGGAGGGCGTTCGCGTTTGAGCCGTGAAGGAGAATCCCTGGAAATTTTGGGGAAAATGTGTATGATGCCGCGGATTTTCGGAGACGTTTTCAGAGAATTCGATACGGAGTAGGTGAACCAAAATGGCGGAGATTCATCCTGTCCTACGAAGCAGAACGAGCGGAATCGCCTTCAGCGGTAAGCCGCCCACCTCCGAGCAGCTCGAAACCATGCTCGAAGCCTTTCGCTGGGGGCCCTCCTCGGCGAACAAACAGCCCTGGCGCATCCTCGTGGTCCGCTCCCCCGAGGCGCACAAGAAATTCGACGACGCCCTCAGCGATAACAACAAAAAGTGGGCCACCGAGGCGCCCGTGAAAATGGTCATCATCGGGAACCCTGAGGAGCAGCCCCCCCGGTTCGGCCAGGATCGCTGGCTCCTCGATGTGGGTCTCGCCCTCGAGAACATGCTCATTCAGGGATGCGAGCTGGGCCTGACCGCGCACGCGATGGCGGGTTGGGACGAGGAGAAGGTGCGCGCCAATTTCGATATTCCCGACCCTTACCGTGTGGCGGCGCTCTTCGGCGTCGGTGAGCCCGGAAAGGTCGAGGATCTTTCAGAGGAAATGCAGGCCAAGGCCAATCGGCCCAGCGTCCGCAAACTGCCCGAGGAAATTTTCTTCTTCGACGAGTTCGGAGCGCCGGGCAAGCCCTGATCGAGACCCATTTCAGTTTGCCCGAAAGCCCGGGGGCCAAGTGGCCTCCGGGCTTTTTTTGGTTGAAATGGCTCACTTGAAGATAAATAATATAATTATATATAT
>NYYB01000096.1 GCA_002685755.1 Nitrospinota bacterium | reverse complement strand
GAGCCCCCCGGACACCGCCCCGGGGGCCAAATCGTCCCCGATGATCATGGGGGCGATAAAAGCCATCACCCTATCGGCCATCCCTTGTCTCAGGAATGAGCCATGCACTTGGCCCCCGCCCTCGACGAGAAGATGACGAACGCCCCGGTCCCCAAGGGTTTCAAGCAAAGGGACCAAAGCAACTCGCCCACCGGGGCCGGCTTCGGTAAAAACAATTTCGGCCCCCACCTTTTCCAATTCAACCGCTCGCGAGGAGTCACCACCCGCGAGAGCGACGACGATTGTAGCAACGCCCCGATCCGGAGGCAACGCGCGCGCCTCTTTCGGCGCCCTGAGACGAGAATCTAAGACAACGCGAATTAAGGGTTTGCCCGCCTTTCCTTCAGGGCGCGCTGTAAGGAGGGGATCGTCCTTGAGCAGGGTTTCCACTCCGACGAGAATGGCGTCCACCCGGTCGCGGAAATTGTGGGCCCACGCGCGGGCGGGCTCTCCGGTGATCCAGCGGCTCTCGCCCGAGGCGGCGGCGATACGCCCGTCCAAGCTCATCGCCATTTTTAGGGTGACAAAGGGGCGGCCCTTTTCGATCGAGGTGATGAAGGCCTCGTTCAACCGGGCCGCCTCGCGGGCGAGAAGGCCCGTTTCGACCGCCACACCGCCCCCCTCGAGAATACGGAATCCCTTGCCGGCGACACGCGGGTCCGGGTCCTCGAGAGCGGCGACAACCCGGGCGATCCCCGCTTCCACAACGGCGGGGGCGCAGGGAGGGGTCTTCCCCCGGTGAGCGCAGGGCTCGAGATTGATGTAGAGGGTGCCGCCCCGGGCGAGGCCGCCGGCCTCCTTGAGGGCGATGACTTCGGCGTGGGAGGAGCCGGCCCGCTCGTGCCATCCGCGGCCCGCGGCCTTCCCGTCCGGACCGACCACCAGCGCTCCGACGAGGGGGTTGGGGCTGGTTCTCCCCGCGCCTCTCCGGGCGAGAGAGATCGCTTCCGCCATCCAGCGGCGGCCGGCCTCCTCGTATTCAGCGTTCACCGTTTTTCCCCGCGGGGTCTCGGATCAGTGGATCTCGGCCGTTTTGTAGGCGCCGTGAGCGATGGTGGCCTGGGCGGCGGCGAGCCGCGCAATCGGCCCGCGCGGCGGGGCGCAGGAGACATAATCCATTTTCGCGAGATGGCAAAACTCCACCGAGGTGGGTTCGCCGCCGTGCTCTCCGCAGATGCCCACCTCGATGTTGGGCCTAACGCTCCTTCCGCGCTCGATGCCGATTTCCACCATCTCGCCCACGCCCTCGCGGTCCACGGCGACGAAGGGGTCGCGTAAAATTAGATTTTTTTCGAGGTACTCGGGGAGAAACTGCCCGGCGTCGTCGCGGCTGAGTCCGTAAGTCATCTGGGTGAGATCGTTCGTGCCGAAGCTGAAAAACTCGGCCGTCTCGGCGATCTGCCCGGCGCGGAGACAGGCCCGGGGAATCTCGATCATGGTTCCCACTAGGTAGCGGATCTCGACGCCCTGCTCGGCCATCACCTTTTTGGCGGTCTCGGCGACGAGATTGCGGTTGAACTCCCACTCGGCCTCGCCTGCCGTGAGCGGAACCATGATTTCGGGGAACGCCGAGACCCCCCGTTTTTTCATCTCGCAGGCCGCCTCGATGATGGCGCGGGCCTGCATCTCGCAAATTTCGGGATAGGTGACCACGAGGCGGCAGCCACGGTGGCCCAGCATCGGATTTTGCTCCTTGTGGATCTCGGTGGCATGGCGCACGCCCTCGACGCTGATGCCGAGAAGGGAGGCGACCTGCTCCATATCGTGAAGGGTCTTGGGCAGGAACTCGTGGAGCGGCGGGTCGAGGAGGCGTATCGTTACCGGGCGCTCGCCCATCACCTCGAAGAGGCCGATGAAATCGCCCCGCTGGAAGGGAAGCAGGTGGGAGAGCGCCTCGCGCCGGCCCGCCTCGGTCTCGGCGAGGATCATCGCCCTGACGTAGTCGATGCGGTCCTCCTCGAAGAACATGTGCTCGGTGCGGCACAAGCCGATTCCCTCGCAGCCGTATTTGAGTGCGGCCTCGCTGTCGGCCACGGTATCGGCGTTGGCCCGCACCCCCAGGGTGCGGATATCGTCGGCCCATTCCATCAGCGTCGAAAAATCTCCGGCCACCTCGGGCTGTTTGAGATTGGCCTGGCCGAGGATAACATCGCCCGAATTGCCGTTGAGCGATATCCAGTCGCCCTCCTTGATGAGGTGGCCGTTGGTCTCGATGGTCTTCTCGCCCGCCTGAACGTTGAGAGCGCTGCATCCGGCGACGCAGCACTTGCCCATCTGGCGGGCGACGACGGCGGCATGCGAGGTGAGCCCGCCTCGCGCGGTGAGGATTCCCTGGGCGACGTCCATCCCCATGATGTCCTCGGGGCTCGTCTCCCGGCGCACTAGGATAACGGCCCCTCCGTTCCCGGCCTGGGCGACGGCTTCGGCGGCCGTGAAGACGACTTTCCCGACTGCGGCTCCCGGCGAGGCGGCGAGCCCGGTCGCGATCACGTCTACTCCTCCGTCCATGTCGATCGCCGGGTGGAGGAGTTGATCGAGGCTGTCCGCGTCCACGCGGGTGACCGCCGTTTCCCTGTCGATGCGCCCCTCGGCGACCAACTCGACCGCGATCCGTACGGCGGCCCGGGCGGTTCGCTTGCCGTTCCGGGTCTGGAGCATGAAGAGACGGCCGTTCTGGATGGTGAACTCCATGTCCTGCATGTCCTTGTAGTGGCCCTCGAGGCGGGCGGAAATCTCCTCGAACCGGACGAAACACTCGGACATGCGCTCCTTGAGCACCGAAATGGGCTCGGGGGTACGGATTCCGGCGACGACATCCTCGCCCTGGGCGTTGAACAGTATCTCTCCGTAGAGCGCCTTCTCGCCCGTAGAGGGATCCCGGGAGAAAACCACCCCCGTCCCGCAGTCCTCGCCCATGTTTCCATAAACCATGCACTGCACGTTCACCGCTGTTCCCCACGTGTGGGGAATCGAGTAGCGGCGTCGGTAGACGACCGCCCGCTTGTTGTTCCAGGACTTGAACACCGCCTCGATGGCGAGGCGAAGCTGCTCGGCGGGGTCCTGGGGAAAGGCGGAGCCTGTCTTTTCCTTGACGAGGGCGTCGTATTGTTTCGTCAACTCGGCCAAATCGTCGGCCGAGAGCTCGACGTCGCTCGATACTCCGCGGTTGTTTTTCATCGCTTCGATCAGCGACTCGAAATCGGAATGTTCCATTTCGAGGACGACGTTCCCGAACATGTTGATGAAACGGCGGTAGCTGTCGAAGGCGAACCGGCGGTTCCCGCTTTTTCGCTCGAGCGCGGCCACGGTGGCGTCGTTCAGCCCCAGGTTGAGAACCGTATCCATCATCCCGGGCATCGAATCCCGCGCGCCCGAGCGGACGCTGACGAGAAGCGGATTCTCGTCCCCGCCAAACTTCGCTCCCATCGCTTTCTCGAGGCGCTCCATCTGCCCCAATACGCCCTCCCACACCCCGGCGGGAAATTCATTCGACCCGAGATAATCCACACAACATCCGGTCGTCAGCGTGAATCCGGGGGGAACCGGAATTTCAAGGCTCGCCATCTCGGCGAGGTTCGCTCCCTTGCCGCCGAGTTGTTCGCGCATCGAAGCGCTCCCCTCGGTTTTTCCCGCCCCGAATGCGTAGATCCACTTATCCGCCATTTCAAACAACCCTCCTGCTCAACGATAGAGCATCTTTAAATTGCGCCTCCGCCTGGGCGGACGGGGCGGGTGAATCAAGATGAGACCTTAAGACGAGTCTTTCGGGCGTCCTTGAATTTTCGAGAAATCGGCCACCGGCGCGAAAAGGGCGCCGACCCGGCCGAGGAGGGCCAGGCGGTTTCGCTGCATCTTTTCGTCCTCGGCCATTACCAGCACCTCGTCGAAAAAGCGGTCCACGGCGGGCCGGAGGGCGGTCACTTTTTCCATCACCCCCGCGTAGGCGCGGCCAAGGCTCCCCTCCCCGTCCCGCCGGAGTTCCCGGAGGGGAAACATGAGCTCTCCAATCTCGCCCGCGCAGCCTTCAATCGCTTCGGCCAGCGCGCGCTCGCCCTCGTCCGTGAGCAGGTCCCCGGAAAATTCCGGAGCCCCGCCGCCCGGCGGCGCCTCCTCACCTGCCTGGCGGATGATGTTGCTCACCCGCTTGAAGGTCGTCGCCAGGGGCTCGAAGGTTTCCGCGCTCGCCGCCATTGTCTCGATGGCTCCGAGGCGGGCGGCGGCGTCCACCGGATCGTGCCAGCCCGCGCCCCCTCCCGACGAGAGGACCGCCTCGACGAGGTCGGCACGCGCGCCGCCGCGCAAAAGACCCGCCGCGACGCGGCTCATCAAAAACCCGGCCAGCCGCCCGGAGACGGTTTCCTTGTCGTCCTTGAATTTTTCGAGGAGCGGCTCCATCGCCCGCTCCGCGCAACCGGCGAGGGAGAGTCTGTAGCCGCCCCACTGGAGGACTCGAATCACCGCATTCGCCGCCCTGCGCAGCGCATACGGATCCTCCGATCCACTGGGAACATATCCCAGTCCTATCATTCCCGCCAGAGTGTCCATGCGGTCGGCGAGGCCGACGATCGCGCCCACATCGCCCAAGGGAAGATCGTCGCCCTCCCCCCTGGGAAGATAGTGCTCAAAGACGGCCCGCGCCACCTCGGGGTCGATTCCGGCCCGTTCGGCGTAGCGGCTGCCCATTCGCCCCTGTAGCTCGGGGAACTCGTAGACCATCCCGCTCGTGAGGTCGGCCTTCGAGAGCCGGGCCGCCTCGTCCACGCGGGAGAGAAGCGCCTCGTCCCCCGGAAAAATTTCCCCAGCGATCCAGGCGGCAAGCTCACGGAAGCGCTCGACCTTCTCCCAACTCGTCCCGATGCGCGGGTGATAGACTACGCCCTTGAGTTTTTCGGCCATATCGTCAAGCGGAGTTTCGAGGTCCTGGCGCCAGTAAAATTCCGCGTCCTCGAGCCGCGCGCGGACGACGCGCGCATAACCTTCCCCGACGACGGCCATGTCCTTCGCCTCGGTGTTGCTCACCCCGATGAACTCCGCCGCGAGGGGGCCGCCCCCTTTTTTCCGGAGCGCGAAGCAGCGCTGATGCGCTTCAAGCGTCGTGATGATCACCTCCTCGGGAAGATCGAGAAAACGCTCCTCGAAGCGGCAGGTCACCGGGACCGGCCACTCGACGAGGTGCGCTACCTTCTCGACGAGCCGCTCCACCCCCTCGACGTTCGCCGCGAGTGCGGCTCCCGCGGCCTCGGCAGCCTCCTCCACCCCCCGGCGCACGAGCGGAATCCGCCCCCCGCCCGCGCCGTCGTCCACGATGGGCTCGACCTTGTGCGCCCGGAGTTTAGTGAGGTAGTCGGCGAAGTCTTTGACTTCAAATTGCTCGGGGGCCATGAAGCGGTGGCCACGAGTAGTGTTGCCGAAAGGAGGGAAATTGAGCATTTCCAATATTCCCTCTTCTGATCTTTGAATAGTCTTTCCGCCGTATAAAGCAAGTAACCAATGTATCGGCCTTACAAAAGTGTTTGTACTGCTGCCCCATCTCATCGATTTTGGAGATGGGAGGTGAATAATAAGATCGCCAAGAATTGCAAATCCAAGAACATCAGTAACCGGTAGTCCCTCATCCTCCCGCATAAACATCAGCCGCTCGCCCTTGGGGGTGTCTTTTCGTCCAAGAGTGGAGACATCGACGCCGTTCGTTTTGGCGAAGCCCAGCGCCGCCCTGGTGGGGTTGCCGTCCTTATCGAAGGCCGCCGAGACCGGCGGTCCGAGAAGCTCCTCACTCAAGGGGGCCTGTTGCTCGGCGAGATCGGCGACGTGCAGCACCAGCCGCCTCGGGGTTCCGCAGACGGAAAGGCCGCTAAATTCCAGGCGCGCTTCCTCGAAAGCCGCCCCGGCGCACTCCCGGAGCGCCGCGAGCATGCCCGGCATGTAGATGGAGGGGATCTCCTCGCACCCGATTTCAAACAAAAGTTCCTTGCCCACTGGAGCCTCAAAGGGAGTCAGGGAATCATGTCAACGATAGTGTCAACGACAGCATCAACACTGAATCAGGAGGCGCTGGCCGCTCCGCTTTTTTTCTTCTTCTTTTTCTTTTTTCCGTTTCCGGAATCATCGGCGGGAGTGAACCTGGCCGTGTACTCGGCCACCCGGCGCTCACGCTCCGCCTCATCCTTGATGAGCGTAAAACCCGCCTTGTGGCGCGAGGCGATATAGGCCTCGGCGCAGGCGCGGGCGAGTTTCCGGATGCGCCCGATGTAGCGGGCCCGCTCGCTCACCCCGATCGCACCGCGCGCGTCGAGGAGGTTGAAGGCGTGAGAGCACTTGAGCGCCTGATCGTAGGCCGGGAACGTGAGGGCCTTTTCGATCAGACTGAAACCCTCGGCCTCGTACATGTCGAAGGCCTTGAAGTTGGTCTCTGTGTCGGCCTCCTCGAAATTGAAGTGGCTGAACTCGACCTCGGTCTGGTGGTGGATGTCGCCGTAAGTGATCTCCTCGCCGCTGGCGGGGTCGCGCGACCAGACGAGATCGTAGACGGATTCTTTTTTCTGAAGGTACATGGCGATGCGCTCGACGCCGTAGGTCAGCTCGGCCGAAACGAGGTCGAGGTCGAGGCCGCCCGCCTGCTGGAAATAAGTGAACTGCGTGATTTCCATCCCGTCGAGCCAGACCTCCCAGCCGAGGCCCCACGCGCCGAGGTTGGGCGACTCCCAGTCGTCCTCGACGAAGCGGATATCATGGTCAAGCGGCTCGATGCCAAGGTCCTTGAGGCTGTCGAGATATTGATCCTGCACGTCATCGGGCGAGGGTTTGAGGATCACCTGAAACTGGTAGTAGTGCTGAAGGCGGTTGGGGTTTTCGCCGTAGCGCCCGTCGGTCGGCCGGCGGCTCGGCTCAACGTATGCCACCCGCCAGGGCTCGGGCCCGAGAGCGCGGAGAAAGGTCGCGGGGTTCATCGTCCCGGCGCCCACCTCGATGTCGTAGGGCTGCTGGATGACGCACCCCTTGGCCGCCCAGAACTCCTGGAGGCGGAGGAACACGTCTTGAAAGGTCCCGGCGACCTGAGAGGTCTCGGCGGCGCTCACGCGATGAACTCCCGGTGAAGGGAGCGGATGGCCTCGTCGGCTTGGCCTTCCACGACGATCACCGAGATCGAAATCTCGGACGTGGAGATCATCTGGATGTTGATGCGATCCCGGGCGAGGGCGGCGAAGGCCCGCGCGGCGACGCCGGCCTGGCTTTTCATTCCGATCCCGACGACGGATACCTTGGCCACGTTGTCGTCGCGCATGATCCGGCGCGCGCCGAAGGAGGCGTGCGTCTCTATCATGATGCGCTCGGCCTCGGCGGCAGCGTCGCTGTTCACGGTAATCGAGATATCGGTGAGCCCCTCCTCGCTGACGTTCTGGACGATCATATCGACGGCGATGGACTTCTCGGCCAGGTTGCCGAACAGGGAGGCGGCGATGCCGGGCCGGTCGGCGACGCCCTGGGCGGTGAGCTTCGATTGTTTCTTGTCGCAACTCACGTTGTTGACGGCGGGGGCTTCGATTCCAGGCTCTTCGGGTGTGATCAAGGTTCCCTCTCCTTCGCCGAACGCGGATCGGACGACGAGTTGTAGCTTATATTTGGCCGCCAGGTCGACCGAGCGCGACTGAAGCACCTTGGAGCCCAGCGAGGCCATTTCCATCATCTCATCGTACGATATCTTCTCGAGCAGGCGGGCGCGAGGCTCGATCCGCGGATCGGCCGTGAAGACGCCCTCGACATCGGTGTAAATCTCGCAGCGTTCCGCGTCGAGGGCCGCCGCCAGGGCGACGGCAGTGGTATCTGAGCCGCCACGCCCCAGGGTGGTAATTTGCTGGTGTTCGTCGATGCCCTGAAAGCCGGCAACGACAGCCACGGCGCCCTGTCGCAGCACCTCGGTGATGTAATTG
>NYYB01000095.1 GCA_002685755.1 Nitrospinota bacterium | reverse complement strand
ACTTCCGCAGGCTGACCGTGCGATGGGACCGACTGATGGAAACCTACGGTGGATTCTTTCATATGGCTTGTGCCCTGATCACGATGAGAAAACTCATGAGAGTTATGAAATGACTTCTAAGCAGGCCGATGACAAAACTGCCTTTCGTGACAGGCATATGCCGGATATCGCCGTTTGACATGATATCATCGACGAGATCGAGTTTTTCATCGAGACTGATTGTCACAACATTAGTGGTCATGATTTCCTTGACCCGGCGCTCCATAACATCTCCTCCCGGCGACGGCTGCAACCCTGCCTTCCCTAACGGGGAATGGCGAGAATCAACGCCGGCACCAATCTCCCGGCCAGATTAAACGACCGGTCGCTTCCATTCACGAATAGTTGAGAACTCGACCCACCGTCGAGATTCATCGCTTCGACGGTTTCAAGACCGCCTCCGGACTCGGGCCGCGCCAAAAAATTCTGGAGCTCGCACCAAGATACTCCTCGTCCGATTTCATCGCTCACTATGAATATAAGACGTCCCTTATTTCCGAGGGCGAGAACGGTCCGCCGGTCCGCGCGGCGATACTCCCGATAGGCGGCCAGACCCGGATCGGGCCGTCCGTTTCGAACGAGATAGGGCCCCGCCTGAAAAGCCTCGCGCGCCCCTCTCGAATCAAATTCCTCGCGGGTGGCGATCCCCGCCTTCCCGGAATTATTCAGAACATAAAAAATAGCGCCAAGGTGAAGCGCGCGGCTGCGCCCCCGGAAAAGAAGGCGGCTATTGAACACCGTACCGCCCGAGCGAAAATACCCCATGGGCCTGCCGTTCTCGTCGAAATACCCGGCGTTGACCGCGGCCACGGCCTTGGCGGCCCGCGCAATGTCGGCCGCCGCCTTCAGCGCGCCTTTTCCGAACTGCCACTTGAGCTGGATTTCAAAATGATCCGGGTCGATACGAACGCCGGTCATGCCGGCGGAGGTCCCGTCCCAGAAGCGAATACGCATCTTCCTGACATCGAGTCCCCGCGAGATCGTCCGCCAAGAGCCGGTGTTTCCGGCGAGCCGGGATTCGCATCCTATTCCCGCGGAGGAGGCGCCGGAAAGGCCGGCGAATGACAAGACCCCGGCAGCCAATAACCCGGCAAAAGTTACTCTCCTCACAACGCCTCCTTCCACGCTGCTTCGGACTATCTAATATCCGGTGGCGCAGCCGTCCCTCCGGTGGTCCGAGCCGGCCATGTATACCCCCTCCGGGAGACGGACGATCCCTTGTGCGCCCCCGAAGCCCTCATAACCGCCGCTCCGGGCGACATCATGGCCCCGCCGTGTCAGGTCATCGAGCACCTCGTCGGGCACCCCGTGTTCGACGGCGACCTCCAGACCGCCCAGAACGCGGAATCTCGGCGCTTCGATGGCCTCCTGGACGTTCATGCCGAAATCCACCATGTTCGAAAGCATCTGAACAAGGCCTTGGGGCTGCATATCACCGCCCATGACGCCGTAACTCATCCAGGGTTCGCCGTCCCTCATCACAAAACCGGGAATAATCGTATGGAGCGGGCGCTTTCCGGGCGCGATGCAGTTGAGATGCCCCTCCTCGAGAGAGAAACCGAAACCACGGCTTTGCAGCATGACTCCCGTATCGCCGGCCGTGACACCCGATCCGAAATGGTGGAACAGGCTATTGATGAACGAGCACATGTTTCCATCGCGGTCGGCCACGGTGAGATAAATCGTATCGCTCGAACCATGGGGGGCGCCGGGGGCGGGGTCCGCCGCCGAATCCCCGGAGATTAGCCGCCGCCGCTCCTCACCGTATGTTTTCGACAGGAGACCCTCCAGGGGCACCTCGGCATGTTCCATGTCGGCGATGTATTTGTTCCTGTCCGCGAAGGAGAGTTTCATCGCTTCGATGAGATAGTGAAAATGTTCCGCCGAACCGAAGCTGAACTCCGAGAGCGGATAGCCTTCGAGGATATTCAGACAAATGAGCGCCGCGAGGCCCTGGCCGTTGGGGGGTATCTGGCAAAGCTCATAACCTCTGTAGCCCGTTCTGACCGGCTCTACCCAGGTGCACCGGGCGCCGTCGAAATCCTCCATCTCGAATAGGCCGCCTAATTCACCCGACGCCCGGACAATCGCCTCCGCCACCGGGCCGTGATAGAAGGCCTCCCGGCCGCCGTCCCCAAGCAACCTGAAAGTGGCCGCCAGATTCGGATTGCGGAAAATCTCGCCCACACGCGGCGCTCGCCCTCCCGGCAGGTAGGTTCGCTTCGACCCCTCGAAAGAGGAGAGCTTTTTTTCCTGAAGCCGCCAAGCGTTCGCGATGATAGGTGTCAACGGAAAGCCGCTCTCGGCGTAGTGAATCGCCGGAGCGAGCAGTTCGGTGAGCGACTTTTTTCCGCTCCCGAAACGATCAAGGGCCGAGCACCAGCCATCGAACGCGCCGGGGACCGTGACCGCGAAGATTCCCTCCCCGGGAACGGCGGTGAGCCCTTCGCTCCGGTAGCGTTCGAGAGTGGCGCCTTGCGGGGCGCGGCCGCTGCCGTTGAGGCCGACGAGTCTTTTTTCGTTGTTATCCCAGTAAATCAGGAACATGTCGCCGCCGATGCCGGTGGATTGCGGCTCGACGACATTGAGCGCCGCCGCCGTCGCGATGGCGGCGTCCACCGCGTTTCCTCCCACGCGGAGGACTTGCAGCCCCGCCGTGGCGGCCAGCGGCTGGCTCGTCGCCACAACTCCCTCCCGCGCAAGAACCGGCGACCGTCCCCCGGGGAGAGCGATTTTCGTTGTCGGCTCCGGTCTGTCTTTCGTATCCGGCAAAGTGGCCTGGCCCATTAAATCTTCCGATCTATTATTTTAAAAAGAAATCGGCTCCGAACTCTCACCGGCGAAAACGGACTCGAAAAACCGCTTACCACCCTCAGGAGCGGCGAAAGCGGCGGGTCCTACGATGCACCGCTCCAAAGACACCGCATCGCTCACCCTGCCGCCGGGAAAGATGACTGAATTCTCAGCGGAAACCCCTTCACCCAGAGTAGCACCGCTCCCCAAAACAGCGAAAGGCCCGGCGGTGGCGCCGCTCTTCAGGCTCACTCCCTCGCCGATGAGAACGGGCGGGCGGAGCAACCCCTCACCCCACGGCAGGGGCGGGCCCTCCACAAGCATATCCTCCCCGGCCGGCCAATCGATCGCCGGGACATGTCGCCCGGCGATGAGGTCCTCCGTGGCATCCAAATACCTGGCCGGTGCGCCCACATCGGCCCAGTAGGCTTCCGTCAAAAAACCGCCAACCGGAGCGCCGCTCTCAATCAGGGGCGGGTAGACTTCCTCCGAGATTCCGCAGGGCCGTCCCGCCGGAATATGATCGAGAAGCGCGGGCGACATCACGCTTTGTCCGGTGAACATCGCCTCTCTCGTCGCGCCGCCGCCCTCGCCGGGAGCGCTTGCGCGAAGAAACCTCCGGAGCCGTCCCGCCTCATCCACCGTCAGGAGGCCGTATTTTTCAGCGTCCGCCGAAGCGCGGAGAATCAGCGTCGCCAAAAAACCGCCTTCCTCATGGCGGGCCAGCGCGGCCCCGAGGTCCGCGCCGCTCAAAATGTCAGCGTTTAAAACGAAAAACGGTCCGCCGCCCTCCCGAAGAAAATCCTCGGCATTTTTCAGGCCGCCGGCCGTTCCCAATATTTCGGGCTCATGGGAATAAAGGATTTTAACGCCGCAGACGGATTCCCCGAGCGCGGCCCTGACCATATCCGCGCGGTGGTGAAGATTGACAACCGCCTCGCTCACACCCGCGCGGCCGAGCCTGTCCAGGGCAAAACGAATCATCGGCACACCGCCCAGGGGCAGGAGCGCCTTGGGAACAATCTCTCCGAGCGGACCCAGGCGGATGCCAAGACCCGCCGCCAGGACAAAAGCGCGCATCACCAATCCAGCGGGGCCCCAACACTCGAAAAAAGGAGAATAGAAGCCGTCTCCCGTTCGAGGAGGCGGGAATCGTCTCTTTCGGCGATCAAATATTGAACGATTGTGATTACCAGGCAGGCAGGCCCGAGCCGCCGGAGCCAGAGCCGGAAGTGTTTAATCGGAGGCTTCGCCGTTACTCCGTCGCCGGAGAAAGGATTCGATTTCATCCGCAAGCTCATCGCCCGAGGGCAGTTTTTCGGGTGATTCCTCTTCCGCGGATTCATCCTCGAGCGGATCCGTATCCATGTCGTCCCCGTCGTCCTGTGTCGTAAAAGGTTGGGAGAGGAACCGCTCATTGCTCGGCTGCTGTTCGATAACCTCCTTAACTTTCTCGTCGAATTGATCGGCGGATCGCCCGAGCTCGTCCAGGTCGATGTTGATTTTGCTGACGGCCTCAAGACGCTCGAGAAGCGCATAGGCCCCCTTGGGATTCGGAAGCGATGAAATTTTTTGAGGAATGTTGACCCAAAGGCTCACAGCCGGTATGCGGGCATCCTGGAGTTCGGTGTGAATAACGCCAACGATTCCGGTCGGCCCTTCGTATTTTGTCACCTGGACGCCAGTGAGCCCGGCCAGTCGCGGCTCAGTCGCGATGCATACAAGCTCCAGGGGCTCGTCATGAGGGTTTTCCGCCAGCAGCCCGCCCATGGTCACCGTCAGCCCGGAGCCGCACCTGCGGATGAGTTCCATGACGCTCCGGCTGAACGACTTCCACATCAGTTGAGGCTCAACGCCAACGCACACCACCAGGTCACGCGCCAATTCCGGATGTTTGCAATAATAAAACGAATTTTCGGGCCAGGTGATCACGCGTTTTCCGTCGGTGCCGAGGCGGACGTGCGGCCGTTGATCCGAAAACTGGAAAAAATCTTCCGACTGGAACCTCGCAAACCGCTTGCCGTCGAAGCGGCTCACAAGGTACCTCGCCGCGATAGTCGCCGACTGGGCCGCGTCGTTCCAACCTTCAAAAGCCAGGACAAAAAGCGGGTCGTTCAGCTCCGGGATTTCATCGACATGAATGTATTCCATGGAAAAACCACTCCGGGTCAGGGGACCGAAAAACTAACTCTGACTCGGTCCATTTTACCCTCCGCGCTCCGGCGACTACAAGGCGGGCCGATGGGCAATATCGGAAAAGCGGCGATTCGCGCGGCTGAAACGGGCCGGACCCAATGAATCAGGGCAATCTCACGGCAGTGTCACGGCCCTGAAGGATGATCGCCCAGCGCGTCGAAAATATTCCCCACGCCCCCTTTTTGCAGTTCGTAGGCGCGAGGCCCCAGCACACGGGGGTGATCGAGACCAGGGCGATCGATGTAGTTCACCCGCTCCTAGACCTCCTCCCGGCCGAGGCCCCGGTTTTTAAGCTCTTTTATTTCGTTGATGATGTCGAACATTATCTCCCGGTGCCGGGGGAATTCGCCCTTCCCGCAGGGATCACCGTGCCCCGGCACATACCAGTCCACACCGAGAGACTCGAGAAGAGCTAGCGACTCGAACCATTCCCAAACGGCGGCGGAGTGAAAAAAGGGATAATTTCCCGGGGTGATGTTGTCGGCCGTGAAAGCGACGCGCGCCTCGACGGCATGTACGACGGTTTGCCTCCGTGTGTGTCCAGGCGAATGAATGAGGTGAAAAGTCTCACCCCCGAGCCGAAGCGTCATCCGGCTCTTGAATGTGATGTCGGGCCACCAGACTTCGTATCCCTCCAAAAGATCGCCGCAACCCGGATCGTAGTTCAGCATACGCTCCCGGGTCACCTCCAACGATGTCAGGGAGGTGAGAAAATCCGCGTAGGTCACTTCGCTCGAAATAATTTTATCGGCCTTCAGATACCAGTTCGATGTGATGTGGTCCTGATGGTGTTCGGTGTTGATGTTATATCGAAGAGGGCCCTTTGAAGCGATGAAGTCGCGCCACTCGATCGCGTCGCCGGGCTTCATCGGCCCGTCGATGGCGACGACGCCGCCGGAAGTAACGACTATCTCCACCGTGGGGTACCTGTTCATGAAAAAACGCGGTCGGTTAACTGTTTCATTAAAGCCTCTCCGCCGGGCGGGGAAATGGAGGCGTCCGGGAGCGCCCGCCCTCTCGCGCCCGGTATCGGTTGTTCCACGGTACGGTTATTCCGTGATGCCTTCCAGGTGAAGGGGAGCGCCGTTCGGCCTGGCCCCGCTCTTGAGCGGAGCGGCAAGCTGGATCGTGCACCCAGCATAGCATCCCCGCTTGTATTCCGAACGTGCAGGACGACTTTATCGGCGGGACATGAAAACAGGCTATCGAGAGGGGACCCGCTCTCCCCGGAAAATATGGCCAAATCATGATTTTTCCCTTGAACCATCTCCTCTTTTCAGCCATTATCCGTCCGCCCCGGCCCTCCGCGGGCGGGCGGCGCCTTTTATTAAGTGGAGGATTGAAGGGAACTCAGGAGCCGTCCATGGCCATCACCACCCGAAGCGACATTCGAAACTTCGCCATCATCGCTCATGTCGATCACGGCAAGACCACCCTCGTCGATTCCATGCTCTGGCAGAGCGGAATCTTCCGCGAGGGCCAAGCGGTAGCCAGCCGCGTTCTCGACTCGATGGACCTCGAACGCGAAAAAGGCATCACGATCATGGCGAAAAACTGCGCGATCAATTACGGCGATGCCACCCTCAACATTGTCGATACGCCGGGCCACGCCGATTTCGGCGGCGAGGTCGAACGAGTGCTCTCGATGGTGGACGGCGCCCTGCTCCTCGTGGACGCCTCCGAGGGCCCGCTTCCACAGACGCGGTTCGTCGTCGGAAAGGCCCTCGAGCGTGAGATTCCCTTCGTCGTTGTTATCAACAAAGTGGATCGCTCGGACGCGCGGGCGGAAGAAGTGCTGAACGAGGTCTACGATCTGTTTATCGACCTCGACGCGAATGAAGATCAGCTTGAATTCCCCGTCCTCTATGCCATCGCCAAGGAAGGCCGGGCGGGCGCCTCCCCGGATGCGCTGGCGGAAAACATCGAGCCTCTCTTCGAGACGCTGCTCAAGACTATCCCGCCGCCGGAGTTCGAGGAAGGCGCTCCGCTTCAACTCCTCGTCGCACAACTCGAATACGACAACTACGTCGGCCGCCTCGCCATCGGGCGCGTGTGGAACGGCTCGATCCGCCCCCGCGGGAAATGCACCCTGATCGGCGCCGGCGGCAAGAGCCAAACCGCCGAGGTGACCGTCCTCTACGGCTACGAAGGTCTCCAGCGAAAGGAAATTCATGAGGCCCGGGCGGGGGATATCGTCGCCGTCGCGGGCTTCGATCCGATCAGCATCGGGGACACCATCGCCGACCCGGAGAACCCGCGCCCGCTTCCCCCCATCGTTCTCGATGAGCCGACGATTACAATGATTTTCCGGGTGAACGATTCCCCTTTCTCGGGCCGGAGCGGCCAGCTGCTCACTTCGCGCCAGATCCGGGAGCGCCTTTTCAGGGAAGCGCTGAACAACCCGGCCATCGTGGCCGAGGAGACCGCCTCTTCCGACACTTTCCGCCTGTCGGGGCGCGGCTCGCTTCAGCTCGCCATTCTTATCGAGCAGCTTCGCCGCGAGGGATTCGAGATCACCGTCGGCCGGCCGGAGGTCATCACGCGCGCCGAGGGGGGCAAGACCCTCGAGCCAGTCGAGAACGCCGTCATCGACATTCCCGAGGATTATATCGGCATCGTCACCCAAAAACTCGGTGAGCGCCGGGGAAAGATGACCCAGATGGCCAACCCGGGCCGGGGCCGCGCCCGCCTCGGTTTCAAAATCCCGAGCCGGGGACTGTTTGGCTACCGGAACGAATTCCTCACCGACACGCGGGGCACCGGCATTTTCACCACCCTCTTCGGAGGCTGGGAGCCCTGGGCGGGAGATATTCCCGGCCGGATCACGGGCGCCCTCGTCGCCGACCGCGGCGGAAAAGTCACCCCCTACGCCATCGAGCACTTACAAGACCGGGGGGTGCTCTTCGTCTCGCCGACCGACGAGGTTTATGAGGGGATGATCATCGGCGAGAACAGCCGGGAGCAGAACATGGACATCAACATTACGAAAGAGAAAAAACTCACCAACATGCGCGCTTCGGGCGCCGACTTCAGCGCCCAGATCGTCCCGCCGCGCCAGTTCAGCCTCGAGCAGGCCATCGAGTTCCTCAAGGAGGGCGAATGCCTCGAAGTCGCGCCCGCCGCCTTCCGCTTCCGCAAGACCGAGCTCAAGGCCAGGAAGCACGCCTAGGAAAGCCCGCCGCTACCCCCGCCCCTCGAGTCCGAAGGCCTCGGCCTTTCCGCTGACCCATCACTGCCGAGCTGTGTCCGGCTATGGATGGCGCTGAGCTGCAAGCGGCGCTTGGTCAGGAAGGCAGAGACCATTTCGCCCCAAAATGGAGAAAATCGCTTATGCACCGTGATTTTGGCTTTCGGGGGACAGCCTTAGAAGATATCTTTTTTCAGACTTTGAGGACTTCTCAGCGGGAAGCGCCCCCGAGATAAGAAAATAAGGTCGGAATTTGCTAGATTGCGGACATCACCGCATAATCGGGCGCAACATAAAAAAGGCGGAAACAACTGAGTTTGCCCAAGATAAATTCGGTGGCTTATGGGGCGCCCCTCCTGACAGCCACTGCCCCGACGTAAATCTCGATCTTGAAGATTTCAAAATAAGGCGGGATGTCTAATGGAATTTACTTTGACCGAGGAGCAGCTCGCTCTTAAGCGTCTGGCCCATGAATTCGCCGAGCGTGAGATCCGCCCCATCGCCGGCGAGAAGGACCGCATCCAGGATCCGGCAATGTGCATGGACTGGGACGTGATCCGGAAAGGCTCAAAGCTGGGCCTCCGCACCCTCACGATCCCGGAGGAATACGGCGGAGGCGGAGTCGACACTCTCACCATCGTTGTCGTGGGGGAGGAACTGGGCTGGGGCGACCTGGGCGTAGCCTACGCTTTCGATCAGACTTGGAAATACGGTCCGGCCCTCGCCACCACATCAGAACAACGGGAGCTGTTTCTCCCCACTTTCATGGAAGACGACACCTACCTGATGGCCATCGCCTTCACCGAACCGGACGCCGGAACCGAAAACGTGTTCACATCCGATGAGCCGGGCGCGGGGCTGATGATGCGAGCCGATCGGCAGGGGGGGGACTAAGTCCTGAACGGCACCAAGATATTCATCTCGAACGGCGGCGCGGCCAAAATGCACATTGTCATGGCGCGGACGGACCCTTCCGTGGGCGTCACCAGCGGCACTACCGCCTTCCTTGTCCCCGAGGGCACGCCAGGCTTCCGGGTGGGCCGGTACCTCGACAAAATGGGGCGGCGGCTTCTCATGAACGCAGAGCTCGTGTTCGAGAATTGCCGCTTGCCCGTCATCAACCGTCTGGGGGAGGAGAACAGGGCATGGGATCTGCACCGCGGACGGACCTATGGCCGGGGCAGTTACGGCGCCACCGTACTGGGCACCGGCCGGGCGGCTTTCGAGGCGGCTCTGGCGCACGCCCGCGAACGCGTCCAGGGGGGAAAACCCATCATCGAGCACCAAAACATCGCCCGCCAGCTGGGCGAAATGTGGATGAGCCTGGAGGCCGCCCGGACCGCTCTCTATCGCGCGGCCTGGGCGGTGGACTACGCCGAGGAATATGACGTGAAGCTCGCCTTCCTGACTAAGACCCTCTGCTCCGAGACGGCTTTCCGTGTCGCCACTATGGCGATGGACATCCTGGGCGGCTACGGCTACATGAAGGACATGAATGTGGAGAAATACATGCGGGACGTCATCTCCTCGCTTCATGGCGCGGGGAGCGGGGACATCTTCCGGATGAAGTGCGCCGCTCTTCTTTAAGGGCGCCAGTTGTCGAATTTTCACGTGGCGGAGGGAAAGAACATGAAATACTTGAAACGAGACGCCAAGAAGTTTGCAAGAGAAAATATGCGGGGTATCTGGAGCGCGAGCACCTATGGATTCAAAAAAAATCTCGAACTCGACGAGAAAGGCATCGTTTCGGATCTCCGGCACTTCATCGACGTTCTGAAAATCGACGGTTTTTACATGGGGGGGATCATCAACCAGTTCTGGGCATTGACCGTGGAAGAGCGAAAACGGGCGCAGGAACTCCTTATTCGCGAGGCCGATGGAGCTGTCCAGACCGTCTCGATGTGCGGCCATACCTGCATTGAGACCTCAATCGAGTTGATCCGGCATGCGGAGAAGGCCGGCGCCGACTTCGCGTGCCTGATCAATCCTTTTTACGCGGCCAGCACCCCGGAACTGATCGAAAACTACTACCGGACGATCGCTGCCTCCGTGGACATCGGGATTCTCATCCTGAATTCCCCGACCTCCGGCTATGTCATGTCTCCTCCCTTGGTGGAGAAGGTCGCTCAGATCGACAATATCGTCGCCATCAAGAACGTCGGCGGCATCGAGCATACCAATGAAGTCCGACGGCGCGTCGGAGACCTGATCGTCGTCAGCGACCCCAGCGAGGACAACTGGCTTCTCAATCTCACGTATTACGGCCAACAGGTCTTCCTCGCCAGCCCGGCGGTCCATCTCTATCAATGGGAAGGACATCTTCCCATGAAGACCTACACCGATCTCGCCATGCGGGGGAATCTCGAAGAAGCCAAAGAGATTTTCGCCTCGATGCAACCCTTGCGCGATATGGCGAAGCGCTGGATCTGGGATCCGTGGCACCACGGGAACCTGCCCTTCGCCCGCCTGAATTATTGGCAAAAGCTGATGGGGCTCGCCGGCGGCTATGTGCGTCCCCCCCTCCGCGAGATGAACGAAGAGGAGAAGCTAGCCTTCCGTCAAGACTTCGAGAGAGTGGAAATAGCGGTCGGGGCCTAGCCGCTTCCGCAAGACAGAGTTCAAGGCGGGGAAACGCTCGTAGGAAAACCTCGCCGCTATCCCCGCCCCTCGAGCCCAAACGCCTCGGCCAGAAGCTCGTAAGTTTTCAGCCTGAAACCGAAGTCATGGCACTGGTTCTCGACGATAAACTCATCGACCCCGGCCTCCTCGCCCAGCGCGAGCATCCGCTCCTTCGCCTCCCCGGGAGTACCGGCGATGGTCCGGCTCAGGGTGTCGTTCACGAAGGCGCGCTCCATCTCGGTGTAGGGATAAGAGAGCGCCTCCTCAGGGGAGGGTACGCCCCCCGTCTCCCCCTTGCGGGTCCTGAGGAAGAACAACACCCGGCTCGCCGCGTGGCGCCGGGCTTCCTCTCCGTCCTCAGAGCAAAAAACGAACACGCCCAGGGTGGCCTCCGGCGCAGTGAGCCGCGGCGAGGGCTTGAAATTCTCGCGGTAGATATCCAGAACCTACGCCGCGCCGCGATTGTTGATGAAATGAGCGAAGGAAAACGGGCAGCCAAAATGCGCGACGAGGATGGCGCTCTGATCGCTCGAGCCGAGCAGCCAGGTCACCGGCTGGGTCTCGCCGTCCGGCATCGCCCGGAGGCTTTCGAAGGGGTGGGCCGGCTCGAGGCCGTCGCCGAGATAGCCGAGCAGGTCGGAGACTTTTCTCGGAAAATCCTCCACGGACAGCGGGTTTCCGCCGTTCGCCAGCGCGCGCGAGGCGATGCGGTCCGCGCCCGGCGCCCGGCCGATTCCCAGGTCGATTCGCCCCGGATAGAGCGTCTCCAACACCCGAAAATTCTCCGCCACCTTGAGCGGGCTGTAGTGGCTGAGCATGACCCCGCCAGGCCGGGGTGGCTGTGGTGCTCGGCCACCCAGTAGCGGTGATAGCCCACCTGTAAAGGGCAGCCTAAAAGCGTACCGGCATGGCGGTGTAAAAGTGTACCATCGGGTATGAGAATAAGGGGGCCCCGAGGGGCCCCCTTATTGGTCCCGTTCACTCCATTTCAGCGGTTTTCTGAGCCTTATTCTGCTTGTTT
>NYYB01000094.1 GCA_002685755.1 Nitrospinota bacterium | reverse complement strand
TCGTTTCAATTTGCCAAGGAAAAGGAGAAAAAAGAAAAAGAACAGCTCGAAAGGGCAGGCGGAAAATTAATTGACTTATAGATTGATCGGTTGTTAAAGAGAATTCAATGACGGATCCCGAAGGACGAACCGTATCTAATTCTAGCTTGCTCAACTTCTCCTCGAGAATACTCTCGAGCAGCCGGATCTGCTCTTCGGTGCGCTGGTGCACATCGGTCATCTGCCCGGTAACATCCTTGGCGACCGAAACCTTGAGAAGCTGGCCACCGGTCAGAGCCAAAACCATCTTGGCAGTGATGGTCGTCCCCCGGCCGCCGAGGGACTCACCCGTTTCGGGGTCCACAAGCTTCCCGGTCAGGGCCTTGCCCGTCAGCATGGACCGGAGGCGCGTGTCTCCTTCCTCGCGGACGATCCGGACTTCGTCTCCGTAGTCTTTCTCAAGGCGGGCGATTTCCTCCTCCTCGATGGCGATGGTGCGCGCATCCTTAGGAAGCCCCCGCCGGGAGAAGACGCGCACTTCGACAATCGTCCCCTCGTTGCTCGGCGGCACCCTGAGAGAAGAATCGCTGACATCCCCGGCCTTCTCGCCGAAGATCGCCCGGAGCAGCTTTTCCTCGGCGCTGAGCTGGGTTTCGCCCTTGGGCGTAATGCGGCCCACGAGGACATAGCCGGGCAGCACCCTCGCGCCCACGCGGATGATACCGCTCTCATCGAGGTTCCCGAGCGCCTCCTCGCTCTGGTTCGGTATGTCCCGGGTGATCTCCTCGGGACCCTGCTTGGTGTCGCGCGCCTGAATCTCGAATTCCTCAATGTGGATGGAGGTGTAGATATCTTCTTTGACCACCCGCTCCGAGATGACGATGGCGTCCTCGAAGTTGAATCCGTTCCAGGGCATGAAGGCAACGAGCAGGTTCCGCCCCAGCGCGATCTCGCCCATATCGGTCGAGAAGCCGTCGGCGATGACCTCGCCCTTTTTCACCTTCTGTCCCAGAGTCACGATGGGTTTTTGGTTGATGCAGGTGTTCTGGTTCGACCGGCGGTATTTCACCAGGTTGTGGATATAAACACCCGGGTCGCGCGGGTCGCGCTTGGCCCCCGTCGCACGGATAACCACCCGCGCGGCGTCCGCGCTGACCACCTCGCCGTCGGCCTGGGACAGGACCACCGCCCCCGAATCGCGGGCGGCGATCGCCTCCATGCCGGTGCCCACCCGGGGAGCCTCCGTCCTCAAAAGCGGGACGGCCTGACGCTGCATGTTCGAACCCATCAGGGCCCGGTTGGCGTCGTCGTTCTCCAGGAAGGGGATGAGCGAGGTGGCGACGCTCACTAGCTGCTTGGGCGAGACGTCCATGAAGTCCACCTGCTCTCGGGGCACGAGAACAAACTCCCCGCTCGTCCGGGCGGAAACCATATCGTTCACGAGGTTGCCCTTCTCGTCCACCGGGGCGTTCGCCTGGGCGATTTTGTATTTGTCCTCGTCGATGGCCGAGAGCCATTCGACCTCCTCGCTGACGCGCCCGCCGATAATTTTTTGGCAAGGCGTCTCGATGAAACCGTACTCGTTCACCCGGGCGTAGGTGGAAAGACTTGCGATCAATCCGATGTTCGGCCCCTCTGGGGTTTCAATCGGGCAAATCCGGCCGTAGTGGGTCGGATGAACGTCGCGCACCTCGAACCCGGCCCGGTCCCGGGTCAATCCCCCGGGTCCCAGCGCCGACAGGCGACGCTTGTGGGTAATTTCGGAAAGCGGATTCGTCTGGTCCATGAACTGGCTGAGCTGGCTGGACCCGAAAAATTCTCTAATCGCCGCCGTGATCATTTTCGAGTTGATCAGGTCGCGGATCGAAAGCGTGTCGAGATCCTGGGTGCTGAGGCGCTCGCGAATGGCCCTTTCCATCCGGACCAAACCCAGACGGAACTGGCTCTCGAGCAGCTCGCCCACCGAGCGGACCCGGCGATTGCCCAGGTGGTCGATATCGTCGGTCGCCCCCTGTCCGTGGCGAAGCTCGATGATGTAGCGGACGACGGCGATAACATCGTCCAGGGTGAGCGTTCTCTGGTCGAGCGGGAGATTGAGCCCCAGTTTCGTGTTGAGCTTGAGTCGACCGATGCGCGAGAGGTCGTACCGCTTGGCGTTGAAGAAGAGGTTTTCAAAAAGGTTCCGCGCCGTGTCCTTCGTCGGCGGGTCCCCCGGCCGGAGACGCTTGTAGATTTCCACCAGCGCATCCTCGGTGGACTCGCACTTGTCCGTCGTCAATGTGTCCCTGATGGTCCGGTCGGCGCCAACCCCTGATACATAAAGCAGCGGGATCTTGGCGATATTCTTCTCCCGCAGCGTGACGAGCCCTTCCGCCGTAATTTCCTGGTTGGTTTCGAAAAGAACTTCGCCGGTCTCGGGATCGGCGATCGGCTGGGCGATGATTCCACCGACGACCTCCTCGTCCTTGAGGTCGAGCGTTTCGATCCCGGCGGCCTGAAGTTTGCGGAGCGCCGCCCTCGTGAACTTCCGGCCCGCCTTCAGAATCAGTTCGTCCGTCTTGGGAAGAACGAGGTCCTCGAAGATTCGCTGGTTCACCATCAACTCGTTGATGGTCTTGCGGAAAACCTTGCGCTTCACGTCGTAGAGGATATCTTCGCTCTGATAAAAAGAATTCAGGATATCGTCCATCGAGAGGCCGAAGGCGCGCAGGAGGACCGTGACGGGCAGCTTGCGGCGCCGGTCGATTCGCACATACAAAATGTCCTTGCTGTCGAATTCGAAATCGAGCCAGCTTCCTCTGGCCGGAATCATCCTCGCCGTGAAAGCCGACATGGAAGAAGTCTTGCTTTTGTCGGAGCTGAAGAAAGCGCCGGGCGAGCGGTGCATCTGGCTGACAACGACTCGCTCGGTCCCGTTGATGATGAAAGTGCCGTTGTCGGTCATCAGAGGAACTTCGCCGAGGTAAACTTTTTGCTCTTTTACCTCGCTGACCCGCTTTTCTTTAGACTCCTCGTCCTTCTCGTACAAGGTCAGGCGCAACAACACCCGCAGAGGAGCGACATAGGTCATCCCTCTCTGGCGGCACTCGTCGGCCTCGTGCTTTTGGCGGCAGAAGACCTCTTTGCCGTTATCGTCGACGACACCCGGCCCCCCGAGGCCCTCGTACTCGACCCCGGCGGCCTCCCATATCCCGATCTCGTAACCGAGATATTCGAGGATGGCGCTTTCGCTCGAATTCGAAATGGGGAATATGCTCCGAAAGACACCCTCCAACCCATCGTCGGGGCGGCGGTCCTCGGGCTTAACGTCCCAGAGCAGGAAGCGCTCATAGGAAGCGAGCTGAATCTCAATCAAATTTGGAATGTCGATGACCGCAGGAATCTTGGCGAAACTTTCACGGACGCGGCGGCCATTACCGTTGCTCTCTGGTTTTGTGTTCATCGCTTACCTCGAAGGCGGGTTCCTCGAAAGGCCCGGGTCCATCCGACTTCCCGGGACGACAGGGACAACCGGCACTACTTGGTAAGCATCAGGAGATTTCGACCTCCGCTCCAACTTCTTTGAGTTTATCGGCTGCCGCGTCGGCATCTTCCTTGGAGACATTCTCGACAACGGCTTTGGGAGCCGTATCGGCCACCTCTTTAGCCTCCTTGAGCCCCAGGCTCGTCAGTTCGCGAATGGCCTTGATAACCTTAATTTTTTGCTGTCCTACAACTTTCAGCGTTACGGTAAACTCCGTCTTCTCCTCGGCCTCGGCGGCTTCGCCGCCTGCCGGCATGGCTCCGCCCATCATCACCGGAGCCGCAGCGGAGACGCCAAACTTCTCCTCCAGCTCTTTGACAAACTCGCTGAGCTCAAGAACCGTCATACTCTCGATAAAGGAGATCACATCTTCTTTGGTCGCCACCATTAAACCCTTCCTATATTCAACAGGAATTCAGAATGCCCCGAGCGGGGGCCCAAACCCAAAAAAAAAGCACAGAAAACCCCTTTTAAGGGGTAACCAATCATTATTACCCGTTTTCCTTCTGCCTTGCAATAGCCTGTACGGCATACAGGAGCTTCGCGATAACCGCGTTGAGAACGCGCGGGAGTGAAGCGACCTGGGCGTCCATCACCCCGGCCAGCTGGCCCAGAAGCACTTCCCGGGGAGGAAGTTCGGCCAGGGCCTTGATCTTCTCCTCGTCGAGGAAGGTCCCCTCCACCACCCCGCCATTAATCTTCCCGCCACCGGACTCCTTGAGGAAGTCGTTGAGCACCTTGGCTGGCGACGCCGGGTCGCCCTGAGTGATCGCCATCGAGACCGGGCCATCGAGATGGTCCCGAATCGGCTCGAACGAAGTGCCTTCGACGGCTCGAAGGAGAAGGGTGTTTTTCACGACGGACAGATCGACCCCGGCTTCACGGGTTTTCCGTCTGAGATCGGTCATCTGGGAGACGGACAGCCCCCGAAAATCGAACAGAATAGCGGAAGTCGCGTCAGCCATTTTCTCGCGAATGGCCTCGACCTGCGCTACTTTTAGCTCGTTCGGACCGCGGCCCGCCGCGGCTCTTCCTTTTACGGCCACCTCGGTGGTCATATTTTCAAACCCTCTACTTCAAGGAGGCGATGATGCCCTGGTGATCCACTTTCACGCCGGGGCCCATCGTGTTGGATATCGTCAGACTACGGAAATAAACGCCCTTGCTGGCCGCGGGCTTCGCCCGATTCAAGGAATCCACCAGGGCCTTGACGTTTTCGGCCAGGGCGACCGCCTCAAAACTGGCCTTTCCGACGGGGGCGTGGATGATCCCCGCCTTGTCCACCCGGTATTCGACTTTTCCCGCCTTGATTTCCTTGACCATTCGCTCGACGTCGAACGAGACGGTCCCGGACTTTGGATTGGGCATCAAGCCGCGCGGCCCGAGAATTCGCCCAATTTTACCGACCACCCCCATGACATCCGGTGTGGCGACCGCACGATCGAATCCCGTCCAGCCGCCCAGAATTTTCTCGGCGAGATCCTCGGCGCCGACGAAATCGGCTCCGGCATCCGCCGCCTCCCGCGCCTTGTCGCCCTTGGCGAATACGGCCACCGTCTGGCTCTTGCCGATACCGTTGGGCAGGACCACGCTCCCGCGCACCATCTGCTCGGCGTGGCGGGGGTCCACCCCCAGTTTAGCCGCGACCTCGACCGTCTCGTCGAACTTGACCTTGGCCCCTTCCTTGAGGAGGGCGAGGGCTTCCTCGAGAGGATAGCTCTTCTCCCGGTCCATCTTCTCCTCGGCGCCCCTGTAGCGCTTGCCATGTTTTGCCATATCGATCTCCCGTTTCGTGGTTCCCGCGGCGCCTAACCCGGCCCACCGGGGCCGGAACGCCTCCCACAGCGGCTCGTTCAGCCTTCTACAGTAATGCCCATGCTCCGGGCGGTTCCCTCGATAATCCTCATTGCATTTTCGATGTCGCCTGCGTTGAGGTCCTCTTTTTTCGTCTCGGCGATTTCCCTGACCTGCTCCCGGGTCACGGAACCGACTTCCTCCCGGCCCGAGGTGCCGCTTCCCTTCGCGAGACCGGCCGCCTGTTTGAGCAAAGAGGCGGCCGGCGGGCTTTTCATGATGAAGGTAAAGCTTTTGTCCGCGAAGACGGAAAGGACAACGGGAATGATGGTCCCCTCCCGGCCCTGGGTCTGGGCGTTGAACGCCTTGCAAAATTCCATGATGTTCACGCCCTGCTGGCCCAGCGCGGGGCCGACGGGCGGAGCCGGATTGGCCTGGCCGGCCAGAATCTGGAGCTTGATCGTGGCCTGAACTGCTTTTTTTTTCTGCGCCATTTCTATCTCGCCTTAACTGAATTGGAAAGGCCGCCCACCCGTAGGGGCGCGCAGCCGGTATCAGACCTTCTCCACCTGAAGCATTTCGAGTTCGACCGGGGTGGTCCGCCCGAAAATACTCACCATTACCTTGACCTTGCCCCGATCGGGATGGACCTCGTCGATCACGCCGGTGAAATTCACGAAGGGGCCGTCGACCACCCGAATGTTCTCACCCTTCTCGAACTCGACCTTGTGGGCAGGCTTCTCGGCCTCGCCCTTCATCTGCTTGACGACGTTCTGGACCTCAGCCTCGCTCAGCGGCGAGGGGGTGGTCCCGCCGAGGAAACCCGTGACCTTCGGGGTGTCCTTGACCAGGTACCAGGACTGC
>NYYB01000191.1 GCA_002685755.1 Nitrospinota bacterium | reverse complement strand
ATCGCCTCCATTACTCAAAAGCGCATACCGGGCATCAAGGTCGAAAAATCCTGGCTGTGAGGTCATCATCTATCCTCCGGGGCGGGAGGATTCTATTGGATCACATCAGAGATGTAATAGGGTAGGTTTTTAGAGGTGCCCAAATGTTAATTCCTCCAGAAGATTCAACCCTACTCTTAACAACAATGAATCGACCAGGAAATTCACGGAGGCAGGCAATATTGAATTTTTTTCATTTTCTTATTGGCGCTCTGCCTCAGACCGAAAAAAGCCCCGAACCATAGCGGCTCGGGGCTTTGGAGTAATGAATACAGAACAAAAAAATCCCCGTTATTCATTCGCTATCCACAGACGGAACTTATCCGGCGAACATCCACCCTGCGGCATCAAAGCGGCGGTGAGGCCTAGGCCCGGCCCCAGCGTTTTTCCTCGAAGTAGCCGCGCAGATAGGCAACCTGCCCGGCGTGCTGAGTATTGTCCGAAACGATGCTCACCAGCCGCACCCCCACCGTAGGCAGAGGGTCGTACTGCGGCTCGTCGAGCTCACGAACCAGGTCGACCGGTTTCAACCCGGCCAGATACTCCTTGCTTCGCTCGTAGACGGCATCTTGATAAGCGAGCAACACCTCGGCCGACTCCACCTTGAAAGCAGCCACCTCATCGAATGTGTGCCCCTGCCCGGTTTCGGCGTCGTCGGGTTCCATGTCGAAGCGGGTGTGCCAGCCGGCGCTGGTCCACAACTCGGGCAGCTCCGCCAAATCCGAAATATGGTCGTCCTGGACCCGGGTTAGATGCCAAGCGGTCCAGGCCATGGAGTTGGCGTGAGGCGCGGGCATCCGGCAAAGCATATCGGCCGGAGTTCCCTCTAGCGATCGGTGTAATATGGCGTTCACCCTTCCAAGGGCTTCGGCAATGAGTTCAGCGCCTTCCATGATTTTCTCCTTGATTTGAGGCCGGTGGCCTCGAGCCGCAGGCTATTTGAGTTTTTCTCCGAAAAACGCAAGCGCCTTATCCCAGGCGTCGTCACTCGCCGACGCGCCGTATCGATCCGGGTTGTCCTCCCACTGGAAGGCATGGCCCGCTCCGTCGTAGCGGTGAAAGGTGTGCTCGAATCCGGCTTTTTGGAGGGCCGTTTCGTAGTCATCCACATCCGCCGGAGAGGGGTTCCTATCGTCGTTTCCAAAAAATCCGATGACCGAACACGGAATGTTCCCCGCGAGTTCGATGGCGGGCGGATTGCCTTTTCCTCGCACCTCCTTGACTCAGCCGCCATAGAATACCGCACAAGCCTTGTAGCGGGAGTTTGTGCAAGCGCCCAGCCAGCTCACTCGCCCTCCCCAGCAGTGACCGACAATTCCGATTCGCTCGCTGTCCACATTGTCGAGCGCGGCCAATACTTCAAAGCCCTCGGTCAGATCGGGGGCGGTCCAATCGTCCCGAAATTCATCGCGCTTGATCTGCATTTCATCATCCTTGGACCACCAGTGATACAGAAAAGGGATCGAAACCGCGAAACCGTTATCGGCGTAACGCTCGGCTGTCTTCAGGGTGAAGGGATCCTGCTCAATCCCCTGATGGCCGGGAATATGCTGACAGAGCACCAGCCCCGGATGCGGACCGTTCCTCTCGGGCTCGAATAAAAATACTTCCATCTGGCTTCCTTGCACTTCGGTCGTTTCGATTCAGTATGCCATTGGAACGCTCCTTCTCTCAAATATGAGATTAATGTCGGGAAATTCCTTGGGTCCAAAGCATGGACCCGAGAAATATCAATAGCCGCTTGAACGACAATTCGCAATACACGGAAAAACGCCGAAGAAGGCCTGCGCCAAACCCAAACCCGGAATTCTTTGTTAATGAAGGAAAGTGGCGAAAATCCCCCGCTTTTCGGCGGACACGAAACTCCCCTTTGCAAATCCGCTTTTGTCCGCTATCAAAAGCCCTCGCCCTTTGTCCGGAATACCCGTCCGAAACAGATGAGCCAACGGGAAATTGAAATCGCCTTCCGAGAAGCCTATGGTGTCTAATCTCCGGCCGATTTAAAGGAACTCTTATTCAAAACCTTCGCGGGAAGAATATTCTCCGCCTCATTCGTTCGCCGGGTTCAGGAGGAATCCCATGATCAAGCCATTTCAAATCGCCTCGGGTCCAAGAGTGCGTTTTGGCTCGGGAGAAGCCGCTTTCGTCGGCGAGGAAGCAGCCGCCCTTGGAATGAAGCACCCCATGCTGCTCACGGACCCCGGTCTTTCCGCCGCCGGTGTCCTCACGCCGATTGTCGAGGGCCTAGAAAATACCGTACCGGGCCATCATCTATTCGAGCAGGCCGAGACCAACCCTTCGGACGAGAGCATTTTGCGCGCCAGGGAATTTTACGAATCGAACGATTGCGGCGGAATGGTGGCCGTGGGCGGGGGCAGCGCCATCGACACCGCCAAAGCCATGGGGATTCTAGTGACAAACGGGGGGAAACTCAGCGATTATTACGGAGCCGACAAACCGGCCAACCGCGTTCCTCCTTTCATCACCGTCCCCACCACGGCGGGCACTGGGAGCGAAGTGACCCGCGCCTCGATCGTCACCGACGTGGTACGCCAGTCGAAGGCCAGCATTCACAGCGACACCCTTTACGCCGATGTCGCCGTTGTGGACCCCTCCCTCCTCGCCACGCTGCCGCGGCGCTTCGCGGCCGGGGCCTTGATGGACGCTCTTACCCACGCCATCGAATCCATCGGCTCTCTCCAATCGAATCCCTGGACCGAGGCCCTGAGCATGCAGGCCATCGCCCTCATCGGACGGAACGCCAGGGCCTTCGTGGACAACCCGACCGACCTCGCCGCCGCCGGGCCGATTGCCCTCGCCGCGACGCTGGCGGGCGCCTCGTTCACGAACACCGGCCTGGGGATTGTCCACGGCCTTACGCATCCGGTCTTCAACTTCTTCGGCGGCCATCACGGCACCACCAACGGTATCCTCCTGGCGGCGGTCATGACGTTCAATCTGCCGGCGATGCGGGAGACCTACACCCGGATGGCGCCCCTACTCGCGGAACCGGGCGGCCCGGGCGGCTCCGCCTCGGCGGAGGCCGCCATCGAGAGCGTCCGGGCCATCGCCCACGACATCGGGATTCCTCCCTCGCTGTCGGCCATCGGAGTGAAGGAGGAATATCTGGACCGCATGGCCATCGACGCCGCCAAGAGCGCGACCGTCCAGACGAACCCGCTTCCGGCGGACGAGAAGGACATGAAGAAAATCTACATGGAGCTCATGGGATAGAGAAACCGGCACGGCGGTGAAGTTTGGATGGCTCGGAAAAACGAGCGCGGCTTCGACCGGACGAACGATCGGGCGAACCAGGCGAACTAAAGGTATGGCATCGCCCGGACGCGCTGCGCCTCGTTCGTTCCGGCCGAGTGGAGGAAGCTCGTCACATCGCGCAGGTACTTCTCCATCGGGGCCTCGGTCATGTAACCCATCCCGCCCCACACCTCAAGGGCGCGCTTGGCGATGCGAAAACACGCCTCGGAGGCGAACGCCTTCGCCATATACCCCAGCTTCGGGTCATACCCTTCATCCTGCATGGCCATCCACGCGGCGTAGTGCAGAATCTGGCGAGCCGCCTGATAGTCGGCGAAGCAATCGGCCAGCATGAAACCCACTCCCTGATGCTCGATGATTGGTTTTCCGCCCTGGACCCGGTTTCGCGCGTAATCGAGGGCATCCTCGTAGGCAGCCCGCGCGGGCCCCAGCACGGTGGCCGCCGACTCGATCACAGAGCCTCTTGAGAAAGAGCCCGATCTGGCCCGCACTCCGCCGCCCACCTCGGACACTCGGTCGGCGTCGGGGACCCGGCAGTTCTCGAAGATGAGTTCGGCATTCTGGGAAAGGCGCTGGCCCATCTTCTCGTGCACGCGCCCGATGGAAAATCCCTCCTGACCGGGTGAAACCATGAAGTAGGTGAGCCCCTCCGAGACGCCCACCGAGGGGTCCGACCGCGTCACCAGCGTATAGAGCTTGGCGATCCCCCCGTTGCTGATGAAATGCTTCATCCCGTTGATCACCCAGTTGCCGCCGTTGCGGACGGCCCGGGTCCGAGCGCCGAGGTCCGGGCTGTCGTGAGGAGTGAAATTCTCCGACCCGACGTTGGGTTCAGTCATCCCCACCGCAAGGTGGAAGCGATGATCCTCCAAAAAAGCCGGGAGATACCGGCGTCGCTGCTCCTCGTTCCAGACGCGGTCGAGAAAATGGATGATTTTCCAGGTCTGATCGAAGGTGACGGCCACCCCGAGGTCGCCCCAGGCAATCTCCTCGCCGACAATGCATAGGTCGAGGATGTTGGCGCCCCCGCCGCCCCTCCCCTCGGGCAGTGAAAGCGTCCGAAGGCCGATCCGGCTCCCCTTCTCCAGGATGTCCCAGGGAAAGCGCTCGGCCGGATCATCGATCCGCTCGCGTTCGCGGGCGACCGGGCGAATTTCCTTCTCGGCGAAATCGTGGGCAAGCTCCTGGAGTGCGCGCTGGGTGTCGGTGAGGGAAAAATCCATATTCATTCTCCATTCCTGAAATCATGAAGGTCTCAACCCCGCCCGGCGGTGTCAATTGTGGCGGCCTATCCCGATTATAATCATCCCGGCCACAGCGACGAGAACGCCGATGATCACCCGCCGGTTCAACCGCTCGATTTTTCGCAAAAACAACGCCGAAAGCAAAAGCACGAATACCGGTGAGGAACTCAAGATAGGAACGGCGAGCGAGAGCTTTCCTCTCATCGCCTGGTTGACTGTGATCTGGCCGATGCCGTTCAGGAGGGCGCCGAGCAAAATCAAGTGGGAAACCCGTTTGGCGTCTCCCCATTCGAAAAAACGTTTCGGCAACAGGGGCCGGATCAACTCCCCGGTCGGAATGGCCACCAGCGCCCCCCACGCGGTGAGCAACGCGGGAGCGGCCATGTAACTCATCCCCCGGTGCCGCACATATACGCTGAACGAAAAAAACAGCACACTCGTGACCGACCAGCCGATCCCCGGCCGGAACCATCTGCCTTCCGTGCGCTCGTAACTCACCGCCACGGCGCCGGCAACCACCAGAAAAGTACCAGCCAGAACAAACTCGCCCGGGCGCTCGCCCAGAAGAAACACGGCGAAACCGAGGCTCAGAAGAGGCGTCAGGCTGCCAATGGTGATATGCCGCGAGGGGCCCATCACGTTCAGGCCCGTATAAAAAATCCAGCGATTGAGGCTGAAATTAATAACTCCCAAAAGCGCGAACCAGGCGAATGCTTCCCACCGAAACCCTTCCGAATCAAATCTCCACAATCCGATAGCGCCGAGGAGGACGACGTTGCCGACATTGTTCAACTGGACAAGGGCGAACGAGCCCATATTCCTGAGCGGAATCGTAAGAGTGATATTCGTCAGCGACATGATGAAGGCGCCCAGAAGGGCCAAAAGAATGGTTTGGGTTTCCAGGGTCAAGTGAAACTCTCTCAGAGACGACAAGGGATGATCGAAACGGGAGCCAGCCGAGGCCGGGTAAAACAATTATACCCCCGGCAGATTTTTTTCACACCGCGCCGGAAAGGAAAACCCTCCCCGGAAAAAAAGACTCACTTAACCCTCCAGAAAGAGTTGCACCTCCTTGAACAGCACCTCACGGCGATATTCGTACTGGAGAAAATGAGTCGCGTCGCTGACGACGATGTATCGTTTCTCCGGGCTGGACGTGAGTTTCCCGTAAAGTCCCCAGGCCTCTGTCTCATTGGCGGCCCCGTCCTGGTCGCCGTAAATGAGCAACACGGGACGCTCCACTTTCGCAGCATCGTAGATGGGCATATTTTTGGACCGCTCGTAGGCATCGAGGTAGGAGCCGTTCGGCGACCGGATGGCCGGCGGGTTCCGGGTTTCCCCCTCGGGGTCGAGCCGAAACCGGTCCGCCATGTAGGCCTGAACGACACGCTCGTCCCGCCAGGCGTGATGGGCGTCCCCTTCAATGTGGCCCCACCATCTGCGCCGGACATTCTCCGCGGTCTCCCAAATCCACGCCCCCCGCCTGGCGTCCCATTCCCCGGGACGGGCCGGATCCTCGAATTGCGCGGCCCGGGCCGGATTGTCGTAGGCATAATAAGGTGCGTATAGAGCCAGCCGGCCCACACGCTCGTTGTGCTCCGCCGTGTAGGCCGGGCTGATCGTGGTCCCCCAGGACCACCCCAATAGATTTACCCGGTCCACCCCGCGCCGCCTGCAAATATATTCCACCGCCGCCTCGACATCGCGCGCGGCCGTTCGGCCCCGGATGGCCGGCGGCTTTCCCGCCGGGTCCCCAAGAATCTCGGGGGGCTTGGTTGAGCGGCCAAACCCACGGAAAGAGAGCGTCCACACATCCCAGCCCCGGGCGGCCATCCAATCCATCCAGGAGTAACCGGGCACCGACAAGTCGAAGGAAACCGGGCCCGGCCCGCCCCGTCCAGCGACCATTAAAAGGGTTGAGGCGGCCTCGAAGCGATCCATCCCCTTATGTCTCTTTCCCCGAAGCTCGAGCCGGATATCCGGATCAAGCGCATCGATAAAAATCTCCTCCATCTCGATTTGAGATGTGCGCATTGAAAACCCCTCCCCGAGTTGATTTTGGCATGGATGTCGTTAATCCTGATATTATCTCTGAAATCGGCAAAATCGGGGAGCCTTAGCCTGCCGAAGCGGGCGCAACGCCTTTTCAGGCCCGCGATTTCATTATGATTCTTCTTTTCATGGATGTTTTCATGGTTGAATCCAGCACACTGCCCGAAGGCACTGTTCGCTTCCCACACGAATTCATCCGGGACTTCATCGCCGCGGCGATCCGTGCCGTGGGAGTCCCCGATGTGCATGCGCGCCTGACGGCCGATGTCCTCATCAGCGCCGACCTCCGGGGAGTGCGAAGCCACGGGATGGGCCGCCTGCCCATACTGGTGGACACTCTGGAGAGGGGCGGAATCAACAAGAATTCGAGCTATCCTTTCAAAACCGGCAGCAATACGACCGGGGTCCTCGACGCCGAAAACGGATTGGGGCCCGTCGCCTCGAACATCGCCATGGAGAAAGCCATCTCCATGGCCGAGGAACAGGGAACGGGCTTCGTCGCCGTCTGCAACAGCAGCCACATGGGCTACCCCGGCTACTGGGCGAAAAAAGCCATGGACCGCGGCTTCATCGGCATTTGCATGACCAACGGCGGCCGGTTCGTCACGCCCACGTTCGGAGTTGAGCCGGCACTGGGGACAAACCCTTTTAGCGTCGCTATCCCCGGAGGGCCGGACGGTGAAATTTTCCACCTGGATATCGCCACATCCACGGTGGCCCGGGGGAAAATTGAAACCCTTCTCCGAGAAGAAAAACCCATCCCCAAGGGATGGGTACCCGAGGCGTATGGCCCTCTTCGGCTTGATGAGCGGGGAATCCTTCCCTTCGAGGTTCCCCTCCTACCGCTGGGAGGTGAGGGCACTGAGACGGGAGGCCACAAAGGATTCGCGCTTTCTCTCATGGTCGAGCTTCTTTGCAGCATCCTTTCCGGGTCCGGCACTCAGGACATGAAAGAAGAAAACGAGGGAGGCGCCGAAGGACAGACCTTCCCCTCTGCCGGACCGACCTTTCCCGCGGCCGGTCACTTCATGGGAGCGATCAAAGTGGACGGATTCCGGGAGCCAGCCCGGGTTTTCGCCCACATGGCTGAAATCTACGGGCGTATTCGAGGCTCCAAGAAAGCACCCGGCCATGACCGGATTTATACGCCCGGCGAACTCGAAGTCATCGCCGAGGAGGAGAACCGCCGACAGGGAGTTCCCATCACTCCGGCCGTGCTGGAACAGGCCCGGCGGCTGAACGAACGGTTATCGCTTGGTTTTGAGCTATAAAAATGGGCGATAATTTCACCGAAAAAATTTATGATGGCCTGCAAACAACAAACTTTATTTTTTGAATCGCCGGACAAATCCCGGAGAACATAAGGAGAGCGCGTCATGCCGCCAGTCAAAGCAACTGGGAAAGCCGAGTGGTTCACCTACTTTCCGGACGATTATCGGTGGTCCGCCTCGGTGTGCATGCTCATCTCGGCTGCCCAGTGGGGCGGATCCGACATCGGCGAGGTGGACCGGGTGGGCCGAGTTCTCCGCAAAAGAATTGGAGACGACGAACTCTGGTTCCGGGAGTGGATCAAAATGGGCGGCCAGGTCCGCGCGCTCGGAATGGCCGAAGAGCGGCGGGGAAACCGCCTCTCGGCCGCCGCGTACTTCAAGCGCGCCTGCCT
>NYYB01000190.1 GCA_002685755.1 Nitrospinota bacterium | reverse complement strand
GTGATGACAGGGCTCGAAGGTAATCTCTCCGCCCGCGCCAAGCTTTTCCGCCTCGCTTTCGTCTTTTGCCCAGCCCTCCAGGAGCATGGCTCCGATCATCGCGCCCCGCATGGGGCCCGACATATTCTCCCAGATGATGGGAGGTCCGGCGTGCAGGAACATCCTCTCCCCCATTCCGGGTATCGCGTCGGCGGCAACCCCCACATCCACCCATACGGGCCTCGCGGCCTGAAGACGCTCCATTGCGATATCGTTGGCCGCATCGCAAGAGGTTAGTCGGTCGAGACGTTCAACCATTTCCGGATCTCCTCCCGCAGCGGGACGCCAATCCACCTGGACGACAGGGGCATTCTGGGAAACAAGGCTGTCCGAAAACAGCTCCACCCCAATATTTGCAACACGAACACCCTCCAGTAGCTTTTCCTCATTCACCCGGCAAACTCCTTGAGCGCGGCCGCGGCTGACAGGCATGCCTCTACATGCGTATCCGCGACCAAAGCCCCGGCCTCCGCCAGTTTGACGCGCTGGGCTTTCAGATCCTGCGGATCGCCTCTAGTCCCCGTCACGGAACCGACAAACAAAACGTCTGGACTCGAAATCAGCGCCTTTTCAATCGCTTTTGCCACCTCCCCCGCCGGATTTTCATGCGAACCCAATCCCAAAACCACATCAAAGAGCACCACCGCCGTTTCGGAATCCTCAGCTTCTTGAATGAGCCTGGCGTTTCTCGGCTCGGGATCGACCATGGGATGGGGTTTTCCCCGGGTGAAAAAGTCATCGCCCAAATCTACCACCGAATGGCCTTCCGACTTCATGGGATCCGCCATCATCCCATTGATTTTATTGATTGACGCATTTGAACGGATACCCGAAACTGTCCTTCCGATGACTGCCTGCGCTTCGGCGCACAGCGTCCCGCCCGTATAGACGCCCCGCAGGAATCGCCTACTCTTCGCGCATCGCCGGCCCCATTCGGAAATCCTTTTTGACGATTCTGGGCCGAATTCAAATGCCTCTACAACACCCGGCCGGCCGGCTAGTAAAACCGAAAGTCTCCCTGCGGCGGCCAACGAATCTGCCTCGTAAAGATGGGAAAATTTGCCGACCCACCGGCGGATTTCCCCGGTCCGGACCCCGACAAAGTGTATAACTATCGGCTTTCCGCACCTGGCGGCCGCTTCGAGCACTTTCTCCATCGCCACAGCCTCGGGGGGTTTTCCCAGTATCAACACAACCTCCGTGCCCGAATCTTTCGCGAGCATCTCGATGGACTGAATCATGGCAAGGCCGCCCACGGCGTCGGAAACATCCCGCCCCCCGGTGCCCAAGGCGCATGAAATTCCGCCACCCGCCGCGTCAATAGCGGCCATGACTTCCTGAATGCCCGTCCCGGCCGCGCCTACGATTCCGATTTTCCCCGGCCGCATTACATTGCAAAAGCCGAGTCCAACGCCTCCGATATGAGCCGTTCCGCAGTCGGGGCCCATTACCAGCAGGCCCTTCTCCCGGCCCATTCGCTTGAGCGCCACCTCGTCCTCGACGGAGACGCTATCGCTAAAGATCAGGCAATGAAGGCCTTTTCGGAGCGCACGCTCCGCCTCGCGGCGTACGTTCGGTCCGGGAATCGAAAAAAGAGCGAGATTGATCTGGGAATCTTTTCCCAATGCAGCGTCCAGGGTCGGTACGGGGAAATTCGTAAATACTCCTGCTCCTCCGCCGGATCGAGGTGTACTCAGGCCCGCTTCCATAGAAGCCAGCTGATCTTCCGCCACCTGTGCACTGTCCGCCTCTACAGCCAGGACAAGATCGTTCGGTCCTGCATGTTCCGCCTGGCCGGCAAGCAGGCCTCCCTGGGCAAGCAGTTCGCGGTTCATTGGGGTTCCCAAAACTGCCACTGCCTGCCGAATACCCAGTTTCTCCCAGGGGGCAGCGCTGACACGCATCAGCTTCACCGAATCGTGGTATACACCTGACAATACGCGAACGGCTACCGCCATTTCATTTTCTCCACTTCATCCGAAACCTAATTCTCTATCATCGCCACCGCACGAATGGGGGAGCCCGAAATGCCGCGGAACTTGATGGGGAGCACCGAAATTTTAAAACCGTGCGGCTTAGGAATTAGATGTAAATTCACCAAATTTTCGATATGGCAGTACTCCTTTTCGAGCATGACTCGGTGGGCTTCCCAGTATCGCCGGGTTTCGTGCATTTTCCAAATCGGGACATCCCATCCGCTCCCGTCGATTCCCATCACGTAGATGCCGTTGTCGATCAAGTAGTGGGTCGCCTCAGCGCTCATACCCGGCTGGTTCTTCGTGTAATCCGGGTTCGTCTGCCAGTCCAGGCTTGCATCGGTGCGGATCAATACAATGTCTAAAGGCTTGAGGGTATAGTCGATTTTTTTTAGGACAGCTTCCACATCTGCCGCCATGATCTCGTAACCGTGTTCCTTGTCGGTAAAATCCAAAACGACCCCGTCCGAAATACACCATTCAATCGGAATCCGTTCAGTCGTAAATCCGTCAGGATTATTATGCCAGGGGGAGTCGATGTGTGTCCCAGTATGGTCGCTCATAAATATTACGCAATGGTTCGTAACTATGTCGGCGCCATAGTTAATAGCACCGGTCCGTCGGGCCACGGTATCCCAGTCTTCATCAACGGTGAGGGATGGGCCTGGAAGATCGGGATAAATCGGCATATCCCGATATATTTCCATACTCAAATCGATCAATTCCATTTTGGAAGTCTCCTTTTGGCTAAGAAACGATTCCCAGAACATGTGTCCAATTATCCAGCACGGTCACCTTGACGGCCGCACCGAAGAATAATTCACCCCGCGATCAAAGAAGGCGGGAATCCCTCGCCGGGCCCGAATCGAATCTCGAAGCGAGGCGGTCGCATTCTCGTCAACTTCGAGAGATTCCTCATTCCGGAACACGACCCCATAGTCGCGGCCCGCGCCTTCGGCGCTTACCTTGCCCCAGAGAACGTCCCGGCTAACCAGATCTACCTCGCGCTCGAGCGGATCGCCCCACCCGCCACCACCCGTGGTGACCACGCGAATTAAATCCCCTTCAGCGATCGCGACACGATTGCTGAGGGCGGGGACCCCGCGCTCATCGGGCCGACCTGGGTTTACCGTAACTCGGTAGAGCCCGCCCGCACCGCCACCATTCGTTCCCCAGGGGGCTAGAAACGACCGGTCGGCGTTGCTCAAGGCCTCGCAGTCACAAAGCACCCTAACCTCCTTGAAGTAGCCCAATCCTCCGCGCCACTTTCCCGGCCCGCCGGAATCGCATGCAAGCCCGAGACGCTCCACCCGTACAGGGAAGCGCCCCTCGCTAAACTCGGCGGGAAGATTCCGGCTGTTGGGAACGACGTGAATCACGTCCTCACCATCCCCCCAGGGGCGACCGCCCGAGCCGCCTCCCAGAATTTCCCGGAAAAGGAAAAACTTCCCTTGCTCGTCGTGGCCGTGGATTCCCCAGTAGCGAATGGTTTCTTGATCGGCCGGCATGGCCCCTTTCGTCGCGAGACCCAACACACCGCAGAACAGGCTCAACAGGCGTAGTATGGTGAAGGTCCGCATATTCGTGGGAGCCGGAAACACAGGCGTGATCAGGGTGCCGGGCTCCGGGAAACGGATATCGATCAACCGGCAGATTCCTTCGTTGATGTCGATCTCGAACATTCGCTCGTAGCTGTCGGCCAGATTCCGGAGAATGGGGCCGATCCATTTTTTTAAAAACTGCCCGTCGGAATAATTGCCCGGCCAATTGATCGGCCCCATCGCCTGGGAAGAGGTGCCTTGAAAATCGAGAAGCAGGCGACCGCTAATTTTCGTCATCTTCAATTTTAGGGTGTGGATTCTACCCGCCTCCACCCCGTCGGATTCAATGTAATCTTCCCATTCGTATTCACCGTCGGGAATTTTCGAAATGAGTTCCTCCCGAATCGTGTGCTCGCATTTATCCAAAAAACCCTCGAAACATTGAATTGCCGTATTTCTGCCGAATCGCTCGAAAAGCTCAATCACGCGGGCGGCGCCCACCCGGCAGGCAGCGATTTCGGCGTCGATGTCTGCCTGAAGGTGTTCGGAGAGGCGGCTGTTTCGGAAAATTACCGTATAGAGGTCTTCGTTCCGGACCCCTTTATCGTAAAGCTTGACCGGGGGGACCAGCAGGCCTTCTTGGAATATTTCCGTCGCGTTCGTCGGAAGGCTGCCCGGAATCATCCCGCCGATATCGTCATGATGCCCGAACACCAGCGCAAATGCGACGATTTCATCTTCATGGAAAATCGGAATGCACGAACACAAGTCGGGCAGGTGGCCGATGCCGCCCTCGGCAAGATACACATCGTTCCAAATGAACACATCCCCCGGACAGATTTCATCGACGGTCCATTTTTTAAAAATCGGATCCACCACGGCGGAATAGGACCGCCCGGTGAGCTTTCGGCCTTCACGGTCGAACAGGCCTACCCTGTAATCGTGCATATCCCGAATGAGGGGAGAGCGCGCGGTCCGCTCGACCAGGTCTTCCATCTCGCGCTCCGCCGCATAAAGAGCTCCTTCAATAATTTCCTGAACAACGGGGCCCGGTTCATTTTCCGATTGGCCGCCGTTATTTGCGGACCTCGTCTCTCCCTTTTCTCCAGCCGGCAGCGAAATTCGCAAATTCCCCCACTCGTCGATCCCGCACCGGCTTCCGGGTAAAATCACCGTAGTGGCTCCGAAATCCTCGACGATGGCGGGCCCTTCGACTCGATCTCCTTTGCCGAGCCTGGCGCGGTCGTATACGGGGGTCTCGACAAAACCCAACGAGGCGAAATACACCGGCCGCTCGCCGGTTCGCGCCGGTTCCGCTCCTTTTCCTTCAGCCATTCGCTTCATTGGCGCTTTTTTCATCTCACCAATCGCGGTGAGCCTGAGGTTCACCATTTCCACCGGCGTCTGGCTCTCGTAGTTAAAGCCGAACTGTGCTTTGTATTCCTCATGAAATCGGTCAGCCGCGAGACGGGTGACTTCGGCAAACGTCCCGGCCGGCGAAATATCTACGCGCATCTCTTGCCCCTCACCAAAATAGCGCATATCCACGGACCGGACGAAAACGCGGGAAGCGGAGTCCACCAGTTCCACCTTTAAATCGGCATCGGCTTCCTCTTCCATTTTATGAAACTCGTTTTCAATCCGCTCCGGGGAAATTTCGTCCATACGGGTGATGAAAGTCTTGACGTAATCGTTTCGAAGGTCCACTTCGACGAGACCGACCGAGCTCCCGCATCCGGGCTGTGGCGGGACAACGATTTCCCGCACACCCAGAACTTCGGCGATGTCGGCGGCCATCAACGGACCCGCCCCGCCGAATGCCACCAGGACGAACTCCCGGGGATCCTTGCCTTGGTTCACCGTCATTTTCCGAATGGCGAGGGCCTGGTTCCATGCCGCCACCTCGATAATCCCGCGCGCCGCCTCCTCGGGACCGAGCCCTTGCTTTTCCGCGATGGTACGAATCCCCATTTCGGCGAGGGCTTTGTCCAGGGACAGACTTCCACCCGCCAGGGATTGAGGTAGCCGTCCAAGGAACAGCTGCGCGTCGGTCACGGTGGGTTCCTCGCCACTCTTGCCGTAGCACATGGGACCCGGGTTCGCCCCCGCGCTACGCGGGCCCACCTGAAGCCGGCCATCGGTATTCATCCAGGCGACGGACCCGCCACCCGTTCCCACGGCAACGATATCGATCATCGGAACCTTGACGGTGTGCTCGCCGATTTTCGAGTTGGTTGTGAAGCGCGGATTTCCGTTCTCAACGACGGAAACGTCGGTCGAGGTTCCACCGGCATCGAACGTGATAATTTTCGAGAGGCCCGCCTCGCGGGCGAGCGCCGAACAAGCCAGTACTCCCGCCGCCGGCCCGGATAAGGCTGTCGTCAGGGGGCGGCCCGCAATCTTGCCAGCTCCCATCACGCCGCCATTGGACTTCATCACGAGAAACGGCGTTTCCGGCGTAAGGGTCTCGCGAATGCGGGTCTCCGCCCGGTCGATGTAGCCTTTGATAACCGGCTTGCAGGCAGCGTCCATCAGGGTGGTCAGCGCCCGCTCGTATTCCTGGTATTCCGGCAATACATCGGATGAAATCGACACATGGCACTCTGGATATTCTTCCGAAAATATTTGCCGGAGGCGGATTTCGTGCGCGGGATTCACATAGGAATGGAGCAAGCACACCCCGGCCGTCTCGACCCCCATTTTCCGTAACCGGCGGGCCGCGCTCCGCGCGGAGGCTTCATCGAATTCCTTGAGTTCCTTTCCTAAATAATCGAAACGCCCGCCAACCTCCATGACCCTCGAAACGGGAACCAAGCGTGGCGGCTTCACCCAAAAAAAAGAATTGCCGTATCCGTCCGGGACGCTCTGCCTCGCGATTTCCAGGAGAAACCGGAAACCCTCGCTCACCACTAGGCCCATGTTGTGGTCTTCCCGCTCCAGCAGGGAGTTCGTGGCGACGGTCGTTCCGTGGATGAAAGCAGATACGGCCGAAGGCGCCGCCGCTCCTTTTTCGAGAATCACCCGGATTGCGGAAAGCAGGGATTCGGCTGGATCCCAGGGAGTGGAAGGGACTTTATCCGAAAAAACCTCTCCGTCCTCTTCCCGGACGGCCACCACATCGGTAAACGTGCCGCCCGTGTCCACGCCAATTCGGAATTTCGAGTTCGAATTCACGTGTTTCTCCATCAGCAAATAAACTTCTTCCGTCTTTTTTTCAAAATGCAATCATCCATTTTGCCCATAGTGGTTATTGCCGCCGCAAATCCTGGAAACCAGAACGACAGACCCCGAAATTTCTTTTGGAATCCATGTAACATACCGGACCTGATTACCAAAATTTGGAATAAAATAGTGAGAAAATCCACGTAACATACTGGAATCGGAATTATGCGGCAACGCCCCCAATTTAGCAAAATCCGACCTTATTTTCCTTCCTCAGCGGTGCTTCTCACGGAGATGGCCATCAAGTGCGCTGAAAG
>NYYB01000093.1 GCA_002685755.1 Nitrospinota bacterium | reverse complement strand
CTGCGCCCTCGCTCCGTTCCCACGGATACATTCCCACCCTACTGATTGTTAGGGAAGAAGACTAGCTGTACAGCTTAATTATCCACCGGATGGTAGGTTAGCTCTCCACCCGAGATGGGGAAATCTTCCCCATCGTTTTCCTCTTCGAAGCGTCCTTCGTAGACAGAGTCCGGGGGGCGCTCGTCCCACGCCTGAGCAATTTCCCGCGAAGTATCCGCGCCCGAACCTTTCTCGGTTGAATCGGTTTTCCCGGAAGTGGACGCCTCGGCGGAATTTTCCGTGTCGGTTTCCGGGAGTAGCGCCGAAAGGCCGGAATCCTTCCGTATCCGGCCGGCGAGGTGACTCCACCGCCTGCGCACCTTGGAGTTTTTTACGGCCATGGCGAGCGCCTTTTTCGACCCGATGAGTACGGCCAACTGTTTTGCGCGCGTAAGCGCCGTATATACGAGATTTCTCTGGAGCATGGGGTAATGTTGGGTGTGGAGGAGAATGATGACAGCCGGATACTCGCTTCCCTGGCTTTTGTGAATTGTAACGGCGTAGGCGTGAACCAGCTCGTCCAGGGAGTTTCGGGAATATTCGACGACCTCCGGGTTGAAACTGACGGTGATCGTTCCGGTGGAAGGATCGACGGACTTGATAAGGCCGATGTCACCGTTGAAAACATTTTTTTCGTAATTGTTCCTGATTTGGATTAATTTATCCCCGGGGCGGAAAACCCTGCCCCCGCTTTGAATGGAGGGCGCGGACCCGGCCGGATTGAGGACTTCCTGAAGCCGTGTGTTCAGCTTCTGTACCCCGAGGATGCCCCGCTGCATGGGAGCGATCACCTGTACATCCCCGATGGGGTCCAGATCGAAGCGCTCTTTAACTCGTTCGCGGCAAAGTTCCAGGAGTATATCGACGCACCGTTCCGGGTCGTTTTCCTCGATGAAATAATAATCCCGGAGTTCGTCTGACCCTTTTGGCTCGATGGGCATTTCACCCCGGTTTACCCGGTGGGCGTTTTCAACGATGAGGCTCTCTTTCGACTGCCGAAACACTTCACTGAGCTTGACGACGGGAAGCGCACTCGATTCGATCGAATCGCGAAGAACCATACCGGGCCCGACGGAGGGAAGCTGGTCCACATCTCCGACGATAATGAACGAGGCCATATCGGGGACCGCCCGCAAGAGATGGGCCATCAGATGAATGTCCATCATGGAGGTTTCATCGATAATCACGGCATCGGCCGCCAGCGGATTCGAGGCGTCGCGAAGAAATCCCCCCGAAGTCCAGCTGAATTCCAACAGCCTGTGAATCGTTCTGGCTTCATGGCGGGTGACTTCCGAGAGGCGCTTGGCGGCGCGGCCGGTCGGAGCGCCGAGGACGACCTGTAGACCGAGTTGGCGATAAAGCCGGGTGACGGACTCGATGATCGTCGTTTTGCCGGTGCCCGGCCCTCCTGTCACAATAAGCACTTTCTCGGTAAGCGCCCCTTCGATAGCGCGTCCCTGATCCTTCGTCGCCATCCCCCCCTTCAGGGCGCGCCGGGAAAGCGACGCCAGTTTTTCACGAAGGGTATCGCCCGCGGCGCCTTTTCCCCGCATTGCAGCCTCCAGGCGGGCCTCATCCCTGGCGGCGCCCATTAGCGCGGAAAGCCTGCGGGCGACCTCGGTCTCGGCGGCGTAATAGGGTTGGGCGTAAACCGCACTTTGGCCGGTTTGATTTTCTGGTGCGTTTTTTTCTCGGTCGAAGGTGGAGTCGATATTTTCGATGATGACGCCGCCGGTCTTTTGAAGCGTTTCTACCGCTATTGCGACCAGCTCGCTTGGCACTTCGAGGATGTCGGAGGCCCGCTCAAGAAGCTCGTCATGAGGAACAAATACATGTCCGTCGGTCTCGCCGAGCTGGTTGAGCACATAAACCGCCCCCGCGGCGCAGCGGCTGGGAGAGTCGAAGGGCACCCCCATTTTTTGAGCGATCCGGTCCGCCGTACGGAACCCGACTCCGTAAATATCGGTGGCGAGGCGGTATGGGTCTTCCCGGAGGATCCGGGTCGCCGTCGATCCGTAGGCACGATAGATTTTCTCCGCCATATGAAGGGGAACGTCGTGTTCTTGGAGGAAGAGCATCACCTCCTTGACCTCGCTCTGGCTCTTCCAGCTTTCAACGAGGCCGACGAGTTTTTTCTCTCCGAGCCCGTGAATTTCCAAAAGGCGGCGCGGTTCGTTTTCGATGATGTCGAGGGATTCTTCGCCGAATTGGATGACAATGCGCTTCGCAAGGGCGGGGCCGATGTTTTTGACCGTGCCCGAGGCCAGGAATTTCTCGATCCCCTCGGCCGTGGTGGGGATGATGGGCTTTGATATGGCGGCCTGGAACTGCCTTCCGAAACGGGGGTGCTCCTTCCATTCCCCCTCGAACTCGACCCGCTCTCCTTCGTTGATGCTACTCAGATGACCCACGACCGCGATCGCCGGAAAATCGCCGTCGGGCTGCACGACAAGTACGCTGTAGCCCGTGTCCTCGGCCCGAAACCGGATTCGCTCAACCGTGCCGACAAGCGTGCCTCCGGTGTCCGGGAACAGGCCGGTTTCGGGTCTGGTTTTCATGCGGGCGCGCTGGGGATGGGTTTTAGATTGCTTTGGAGGTCGCCGGGTCATTCGAGATTTTGTGCCCCGTGTATTTTGGTTTCATTCCATAGGCGGTCAAGCTCTTCGAGCGGGACATCTTCGGGGCTGAGGCCGCGGGCGCGAAGCTCCGATTCCATTCGGTGAAAGCGGGAGATAAAACGGTCGATGGAAGAGCGAGCCGAGGACTCGGCGTTGATTCCGAGTTTGCGGGAGTAGTTGACCGCCGCGAATAGAAAATCACCCATTTCCGCCGCGATGGCCGCTTGATCGCCGCCCTCCACGGCCGCTTTGAGCTCATCCCACTCCTCATCGATTTTTTTCGCGGCTCCCCCCGCGTCAGGCCAGTCGAACCCGACGCGGGCGGCTTTATTCTGGAGGCGTTCGGAGCGCTGGAGAGCCGGCATCGCCGCCGGGACACCGTCGAGAATCGATGGGACCCCATTGCTCTCGCCTTTATCGGTACGCACCTTTCGCTTGGAAACCTCCCAGTTTCGGAGAACTTCCCCGGTGGTGTCGGCCATGTCATCACCGAAAACATGGGGATGCCGCTCAATCATTTTATCGGCCAACTCCCCCGCGACACCGAAGGCGTCGAAATCCCCCCTTTCCTCGGCAAGCTGGCAATGGAAAATAACCTGAAGGAGCAGATCGCCCAGCTCTTCGCGCAGTTTTTCCAAGTTCCCCGAGTCTATCGCCTCGATGACTTCGTAGGCTTCTTCTATGAGGTAGGGTTTGAGGGTGTTGTGGTCTTGCTCCCGATCCCAGGGGCATCCATCCGGCGCCCTGAGCCGAGCCATGACCTCTAGCGCCCTGGTAAATCCGTCTTTATCCGTACTCATGGAAATTCTCATAGTGAAGGCGGGAAAATGGGCAATGAATAGCGGCCCAAATCTACACCCCGGAGGGCGGCCTGTCACGCCCGGAATTCAGTCCTGAATCGTGGTTTATTGGTAAGACCACAAAATATAGTGGTATAAACCTTGACATAACCCCTACATTCAGGGATTATCACTTTCTCGCCCCGGGAGTATTTCGATGGATTCTGCAAGCCGGATACGCGCTTTGCCGGAGAATTTGGCGAACAAGATAGCCGCGGGCGAGGTGGTCCAGCGGCCGGCGTCCGCCTTGAAGGAATTGATCGAGAACAGCCTGGATGCGGGGGCCCGCTCCATTTTCGTGGACTTGGAGTCGGGCGGCGCCAGAAGAATCCGGGTGCGCGACGATGGGGAAGGGATGGGCCGCGATGACGCCTTGCTGGCCTTCGAGCGTCACGCCACGAGTAAAATTTCCTCCGAAAAGGACCTGCACGCCGTAGTGACGCTGGGGTTCAGGGGCGAGGCCCTCCCGAGCATCGCGGCGGTCAGCAAGGTGGTTCTCACCACGCGCCGGCGCGGGGAGCCGCTTGGAAGCGAGGTGCGAATCGAGGGGGGGCGGATGATCCGCGCCGTCGATATGGGCGCGCCCGAGGGCACCGAGATCGATATTCGCTCGCTTTTTTTCAATGTGCCCGCGCGCCGGAAATTTCTTAAAACGAAAAATACCGAGCTGGCCCGTTGCGCCGAGGTCGTCAGCCGCGCGGCCATGGCGTATCCCGGCACGAGTTTTATCCTCCGCCACGGGGACCGCACTCTTTTCGATTTAAAACCCACCGAAAAGCGCCTGGAACGGGCGGCGGAGCTTCTCGGGAAGGAATCGCTTCCCCACTTGATTGAAATTCCCGGAGCTGAGCGCGACGGTATCCGCCTCGGCGGATGGGCGGGTGCGCCGACGCTTACCCGGTCCAACCGCGAGAGTCAGTACTTTTTCGTGAACGGAAGGCCGGTCCGGGATCGCCTTCTCGTCCACGCGATTTCGAAAGCCTACCGGAGCTTTCTGCCGAACGGGCGGCACCCGGTATTTTCCCTGTTTTTGGAAGCGGCCCCCGAGGAGGTGGACGTCAATGTTCACCCGGGAAAAGAAGAGGTCCGGTTTAGGCGCGGGGGCGTGGTGCACGATTTCGTGCACGAATCGGTGATGTCCAGGCTGGGCTCGCCCCCCCGGCGCCCCCGATTGATCGTGCATAAACCAAACGGACTGGGAATCCCAATGCCCCCTCTTGGCGCTTCGAGGCCCAGTGGAGGCCGGGGGCCGGACCTGTTGGGGGGAGGGGGGTATATCCCGAGGATGGATAGCGGCGCGGAAACCCTGGTTCGAGAGGAGAGCCCGCTCCCGGCGGAGGGTCCGCTCCCGGCGCACGGGCCGTTCCCGGCGGTGGCGGCCGGCGTCTCACCTGTTGACGATATCTCGCCGCTTAACGCCGGGCCGGATCGCCTCTCAGCCGATGAGGTGGCCGCGGAGGACCCTGCGTTCCGGCAATTGCCGCACGGCTCGTTTCCGCTGGACAGGGTCCTTGTCCCGCCGGACCCCTCCTGCCCGGTCCGATTAAGCGAGTGCCGTTATATGGGACAGTGGGCGGAATGTTTCCTCCTGTTCGAGTCGAATCAGGGTCTTGTTTTCGTGGACCAGCATGCCGCTCACGAAAGAGTCCTCTACAACCGGTTCTGGGGTCAATTCCGGACCGGTGTCGTGGAACGGCAGGCGGCGCTGGTGCCTCAGAGTATCTCGCTCAGACCCGAGGAGGCCTTGCGCCTCGATGAACACGCCGAGACGCTCGAGCGCTCCGGATTCGAGCTTGAATCCGTCGGGGTGGGGGAGTATCTGGTGCGCGCCGTTCCCGCTCTCTTGGCCGACCGCGATCCGGCGGGCGCGGTTCGCCGCGTGGTTGAAGGGCTCGCGGATTTGGATGAGCCGATGAGCTTTCCGGACCTTATCGACGGGATCATCGCGCGTATGAGCTGCAAGGGCGCCGTAAAGGCGGCGCATTCCCTCCACCCCGAGGAGGTGGCCTCCCTGGTGGAGGAAATCGACAAAACGCCGGGGCGCTGGACCTGCCCGCACGGGCGGCCGATCATGCTCCTGATGACGGAGGGTCCTGTCCGCCGCAGATTCTTGAGGTAGCCCGGGTGCCACCCCCATCGCCCCGCCTTGACAATCGGATGAGAGCGGCGGAAAATTCCCCTGGGCGGTCAGGGTCGTGTTCACCGGATTTCTTTTCCGCCTCTTAAATGTATGAATGTGAAGGATTTATAACCTTCGCCGCCTGTCTGATACTCTGAGATTGCTAATGAGTCCAAGGCGCGATCCGGCGATTATCCCGCCGGGCCGACCAAGGGCGTTGCATCCGGATGTCCGCCCTTTTTGAAACCGGTTCTATTCTTTTCCCCTAGCTGGAGTGCCGATCAAGAAATGTTGAAGACCCCTGTAGAAGAAGCCCTGACATTTGACGACGTAATGCTCCTTCCCGCGCGATCCGGCGTTTTGCCCAAGGACGTGAATCTCCGAATCGGGATGACCGAGGGCCTGGAGCTGGGAATTCCAATCTTCAGCGCGGCGATGGATACCGTGACGGATTCTCAACTTGCCATCGCCCTGGCCCAGGAGGGCGGGATCGGGGTCATTCACCGGAATATGACGGCGGAGCGCCAGGCGGCCGAGGTGGACCGGGTGAAGCGTTCCGAGAGCGGGATGATCCACAGGCCGATTACGATGCGGCCAACCCAGAATATCAAGGAAGCGCTCGGTGTGATGGAGTCCTACCATATATCGGGCGTTCCGATTACCCAAGAAGAAAAACTCGTGGGAATCCTGACGAACCGCGATGTGCGCTTCGAGTCGGATCTGGATCGCCCGGTTTCGGAATTGATGACCCATTCAAATCTCGTCACGGTTTCCGAGGGCACAACGCTTGAAGAGAGCAAAGGGATGCTTCACAAGCACCGGATTGAAAAGCTCCTCGTCGTGGACGGGGATTTCAATCTCAAGGGGCTGATCACGCTCAAGGACATTGAAAAGGTCAGGCGGTATCCGAAATCCGCGAAAGACCCTTACGGGAGGCTTCAGGTCGCGGCGGCGGTTGGCGTTTCGGCCGACCGAAAGGACCGTGTGGCCGCCTTGGTCGCCGCGGGTGCGGATATGCTGATGGTGGACAGCGCCCATGGCCACTCCGAAAGGGTTCTCGGTGAGGTCGAGGCTATCAAGAAACAATCTCCCGATACGATTATCATGGCGGGAAATGTAGCCACGGCCGAGGGAACCAGCGACTTGATTTCGGCCGGCGCCGATATCGTCAAGGTCGGTGTGGGTCCCGGGTCGATCTGCACGACCCGGGTGGTGGCCGGCGTCGGGGTCCCGCAGCTATCGGCTGTGGCGAATTGCGCGGCGGCGGCCGAGAAAAAAGGAAAAAAAATCGTTTCCGATGGCGGCATTAAATATTCCGGAGATATTGTGAAGGCCCTTGCCAGCGGTGCGCACGCCGTGATGATCGGGAGCCTCCTGGCGGGAGTGGAGGAGAGTCCCGGCGAGAAGGTCCTCTACCAGGGGCGCACGTACAAGGTGTATCGGGGGATGGGCTCGGTGGGGGCGATGGGTTCGGGAATCAGCCGGGACCGCTATTTTCAGGACGGTCAGAACGGCCTCCAGGATGAGGAGCATTTCAGTGAATCCAAGCTGGTTCCCGAAGGGGTCGAGGGGCGCGTCCCCTACAAGGGCTCGCTCTCGGCAACGATTTTCCAGCTGATGGGCGGTGTGGCCGCCGGTATGGGCTACACCGGCTGCAGGACCATCGAGGATTTGCGCAAAAAGGCGAAATTCATCCGGATTACATCGGCGGGGCTTCGCGAGAGCCATGTCCACGATGTGTTCATCACGCGAGAGGCGCCGAATTATCAGCGCGATTAGGAGTTCTTCCCGCCCGTGTGGCGGGAAGTTTGTTTCATGCTGGACAAAGGGCGGACGCCCAAAGCCGCCCGAAGCTGCCCGAAGGTTCGCTCACGGGGAGCCCTTTTCAGGGTAGATAGTCATGGCGGACGAACCCAGACAAACAGAGATAGACTCAGCCGACGATTTGTTCCTCGGGGGGGATGAGGAGGACCTTGAAGCTCCCGCGGAAGCGGAGGCCGGCGAAACCGAGCAGGACCAAGCTCCCTTTGAAACCCCTGACTCTCCGGTCGAGGAGGAGGAGCCCTCCCCGGCGCTCGATGAGGATTTCGGGGCGGAAGAGGATTACGGAGAAGAAGAAGAAGGGAAGCCGGATAAAAAGCGGAAAAAGGGATTTCCGGCTCTTCAGTATTATGCGATTCCGGCTGTAGGCGTGATTCTGATAATGGCGCTGGGCTGGACCTTCGCGGTTATTGCCCGCCGCGGGCTGATCCCGACCGAGGAGCCGGTTAAAACCGCAAAGGTCGAGGAAAAAGAAGACAAGGTTTTGCCGGAGGAGAAAGTCCCCCAAAAACCCAAACGAGATCTTCGAACGGTGAGGTTCCCCCAGCAGGAGGAAAAGGAAGGAACCGTAAAGGGGAAGGAAGGTTCTTTTGTAGCAAAAATCGCCGGACCTAAGCCCGAGCCCGAAGAAAAGGCAGAGGAAAAGGAAAAGGTAAGGGAAGAGGTAAGCAAAGAAGACACGAGCGAGCCCGAGCCCGATAAAATTCCCGATCGGCCCAGCCGGCCGGCGCCCCGGGAGGCCGCGCCTCCGCCCGTGGACACCGGGGAAACTCTGACCGTTCCGGTTAATCATCCGTTTTTTATCCCGCTTCGGGGAGGGAGACGGAGGCGGGACGGCGGCAAGTTCCCTGAACTCGTATTTTGAATTTTTCGCTTAATCTTCTGGTGTCGACCAAAGCGGCCGCTTCGGAATTTAATTCGAAACGGGCGTTGATTCGCGAAGCGATTTATCTTCACTACAATCGTCTAGCGCCCAGCGACCTCGCCACCCCCGGCCGGCGGGAACGGATACGCCGCAGGCTGGTTGCCAAGCTCGACCGTGAAATTGTCCATGGAAAGGTCAAGGGGATTATTTTCCAAGAATTCTATACACGCTGAGAGACATGCGCGAACAGCTTTTAATCATCGATTTCGGTTCCCAATACACGCAGTTGATCGCCCGGCGGTTCAGGGAGCTGGGCGTGTATTGCGAAATTCACCCCTGCACCCACCCGTGGGAAGATTTGCTCACCGGGGAAACCCGGGGAGTCATCCTCTCCGGGGGGCCGTCGAGCGTGCACGACGATGACGCTCCGACCATCGACCCGGGTTTGTTGAAAAAAGAAATTCCCGTTCTCGGTATCTGCTACGGGATGCAACTGATGACGCACCTGCTCGGCGGCCGCGTCGGAGCGATGCACGAGCGCGAATACGGCAGGGCCGAACTCATCGTGGATGATCCCGCCGGTATTTTCGAGGGCTCCCCGGGAGCCGAAACCGTGTGGATGAGTCACGGGGATTCAATCGAGGAGCCTCCCCCCGGATTTCGGCCCCTGGCGCACTCGAACGGCTCGCCGGTCGCGGCGATGGCGTCTGAGAACGGCCGTCTCTGGGGCATCCAGTTTCACCCGGAAGTCGTCCATACCCCTCGCGGAAGGGAGATTCTCAGGAATTTCGTTTTCGGCGTTTGCGGATTTTCGGGGGACTGGACGATGCGCTCCTTCATCGATGAATCGGTGGAGCGCATCCGGGAAAAAGTGGGCGGGGAGAAGGTCATTTGCGGGCTTTCGGGGGGCGTGGATTCATCGGTGACGGCCATCCTCGTTCATCGCGCCATCGGAGATCGCCTGACATGCGTATTCGTCGATAACGGTCTTCTCAGAAAGGGGGAGGCCGAAGAAGTCATACAGACCTTCGGCCATCGCCTGGAGGTCAATCTGCACCCCGTCGATGCGAGGGAGCGTTTTCTGGGCGACCTCGCGGGCGTGACCGACCCGGAGGAAAAGCGCAAGCGGATCGGGGAAACCTTCATCCGCGTCTTTGAGCGGGAATCCAAGAAACTGGGCCGGTTCAAGTTCCTGGCCCAGGGCACCCTGTATCCGGACGTGATCGAGAGCGTGTCCTTCAAGGGACCCAGCGCCACGATCAAGAGCCACCATAATGTCGGCGGCCTGCCGGAGCGCGTGGACTTCGAGCTGCTCGAGCCGTTGCGCGAGCTTTTCAAGGATGAGGTCCGCGCCGCGGGCGAGGAGATGGGGATTCCCCATGATATACTCTGGCGGCACCCTTTCCCCGGACCGGGGCTGGCCGTCCGGATACTTGGCGAGGTAACGGCGGACCGCGCCGATACGCTCCGGGAGGCGGACGCGATTTTCATCGAAACCCTCAGGGAAACGGGTTGGTACGAAAAGGTCTGGCAAGCGTTCGCCGTCCTTCTTCCGGTCAATACGGTGGGGGTGATGGGCGATTCGCGGACCTACGAAAACGCCCTGGCGCTTCGGGCCGTGACCAGCCAGGACGGGATGACGGCCGACTGGGCCCGGCTCCCCCACGATCTGCTCGATGCCGCGGGCCGTCGAATCATCAACGAAGTTCGCGGCGTGAACCGCGTCGTATATGATATTTCCTCGAAACCGCCCGGCACCATTGAGTGGGAGTAGGCGATGGCCGCCGAATTCGTACACCTTCATCTTCATACCCAGTACAGCCTCTTGGACGGAACAAACCGCATCGATGATTTGATGGCTCGGGTGAAGGAACTCGGCATGCCCGCGGTGGGAATAACCGATCACGGCAACATGTTCGGGGCCGTCAAGTTTCATCAGGCGGCGCGGCGGG
>NYYB01000189.1 GCA_002685755.1 Nitrospinota bacterium | reverse complement strand
TCTTTTTGGCTGCCACCATCTCCGAGCATCTGATATCCTCTCGCTCGGGCGATTTTAGCCAATTATATCATATGGTTACAAAGATTCCCGCCTCTTTTTACTCTGTTCCGCCGCATAATGTGGGATGATATCAAAAACCGTTCAGAAACCCAGCGGTCCAGCCGACGATCTGCCCGAATGGTCTGGGCCTTACCTGGAGGCGAGCACCTCCTTGATTCTCTCTATCAAAATCTCCGCTTCTTCCTCCTGAAGAGGGTCGGGACTGAGATAGAAGCCACGGTCTCCGTCGAGGCCCACCTCGACGCGCGGGTCGCCCTCCCAGAGGCGCCGGATAAATTCCTCCCGCGTGAGACCGAGGGCAGCCTCATCGAGCTCGGCCACCACCTCGGGAAGCGCCTGGCCGAGTTCGTTGGGAAAGCGCCGGTGGGCGGAAAGACCGGCGATGCCCGAAATTCGCTCAAGAAGAAATTCCGTGAGTTTTTCGCAGTGGGCCACCTGCGCCTGCTCGCCCCCGCTGAGGTAGTACTCAAGGGCCGCCATAAGCCCAGCGATGTCTTCGCGGCCAACCTTCATCGGCCGTCCGATGGCGTAGCAGGGGCTTCCCATCATCCGGCAGGCGGCAACAAGGTCCTTTCTCCCGAAAATGAGGCCGGTGTTCTGGGGACCGGCGAGCGATTTCCCTCCGCTGAAAATCACCAGGTCCGCACCCATTTCAGAGTAGACCCATAGGTTTTCAGCCGGCGGTAGTTGGGCGGCGGCGTCCACGATAACGGGAACACCCCGCCCTTTTGCTATCTCGATAATTTTTTCGAGCGGGAGGATATTGGCGCCCAGGTATCTGCCTGGAAAATACATCACAGCCGCCGTCCGCTCGCCGATGGCTCCTTCGAGCTCCCAGGTGTGGGTTGTGCGTTGATTTCCGATTTCGACCAGCCGGGCCCCGGTCTGGCGAATATTGATGTCGTAGTGGTTGCGCTGGAAGCGGTGGATAACGATTTCGTCCTTGAGCCCGTCGATATGGGGCAGGCGGTCCATCTTCGCCGGGTCGGTCCCTGTGATGCAGGCCGCTGTCGTCAGTACGAGCCCGGCCGCCGAGCCACTCGTAACGTAGGCCGCCTCGTTCCGGGTGAGCTCGGCGATTCGCTCCCCGGCCCGCTCATGGAGCTCCCCCATGTCGAGATAGGCCCGGCCCGCGTCCTGCATCGCCTCCCACACCCCCGGCGCCATAAGCGACCCACCCAGACGCGAGAGGCGCGCGCGCGCGTTTATGATGATCCTGACGCCGAGGCGCTCGGTGAATGACGGGTTACCGTTCATAGGATACTCCCTCTTCCCACCACTCAATTGTAACCAAAAATTCCCTATGGTTTCCTGAATGGCAACATACTAGCCTAAATTGACTCGTCCCTGAAATTGACGATTTCTTCCCTAATCTATTCGTATCCGCCAGGATCCTCGATCATGGGGGGGTCAGGATTCAGGCAAATATTCGGACAGGGCGAAACCTTCCGGAGCCTTGTTTTAGGGAAATTCGATATGCCGCGATTTTATCGTAGCAATTCGCAAATAAGGACCGCATGGAAATTCAAGGTGATTCCGGATTCACCGAAACTGGATCGGCCGAGGTTAGAACCTTCATCAGGTAAAGGCCGCGGCTTTCGGCGTGCACAAAAAACCCGCGCTTGCCCATTGCGCGCGCGGCGAATCGGGCGAAAGCGCAGATCCTCCGGCCGATCGGCCCTCCGGAAAATTTCTACAATCCGGCGTTCTTAATCTTTGAAAGAGCGCAGCTGGCGAATTCCCTACTGTTCTTGTTGGTGATCAAGCAATATGGGCTGGCCGTGAGGAGTCGTCCGTGCGGCGACATCCCACTCGTCTTTTCGGCGGCGTAGGGTATCGGCCTCCACGATACCTTTTTCGGCGACCATTTTTTCGATGGCGGCAAGCCAATGCAGGTAATAAGTATCCCCCAGGTCGGGGTCTCCTCGCTCTTCGGCCGCCGTGATCTCAGCACCCAAGCATTCGGTCCATTCTCTCCAGGTGAAGTGGCCTTGCTCGTAGAGCATCAAAGTCATGGAAAAGGCCTGCGCCTCCCATGGCTCGCGGAAGACGGGTCCCTCCTCATCCCGAGGCATTGAGGGAAGCGCACCAAAATCCTTCGGGTCATTCATCGCCATTCTCGCCCATAGACTCATTGTGTGGGTTCATGCGGGGTCCATGTAGTCGTCCCACATGTCGACATAAACGGAATCCCCGGCCCGTGCGTCGGGCCCCCAAAGTTCGCTGAACATGAAGCGGACGCTGTAGAGGTGCTGGGGGTTTTTCCCCTCGCCCCGGGCCATGGTATCGGGGAAGACGAAAACGCCATAGTCTTTATCGATCACTCCCTGCCGGCCGCGGGCATAGCGCGGAAGACGTGTATGGCCCTCGGGATTGATATCGCGAGCCCGGATACGATCGCCGACCGAAAACTTGGGCGGAATATCGATGTCTACCTTAAAACCATCCCCCTGCCGAAGCATCCCCGGCACCATCTCCTTGGTGAGCAAAGGCATCAGGCTTCCTCCTTTGCGAGCTTGGCCACGCGCTCGTCGATTTCCTCTTGCGTAAAATACTCACCTTCCACCAACAAGGTCTCAAGGCTCAATAAAAACCGCTCATAATAACTCGACGCCATGTAGATGTGAGGCGGGATGCGCTCGCGGGCGTAACGGGCCATATCGATGTTCCACCGATCCTGAAAGCCCATGGCGCGCGAGAGGGCGAATATACGCCGCTCCCACTCCGCGTGAAAAACGGGCTCGTTCTCCTCAAGTACGATGGGCCCCATCCCGTGCATGCCGCCCATATCGTGGACACCGTTCATGACTGATCTCCTATCGCGCTCGGGGCCTCGACCAGGGCCGTTCCTATCAGGGAGTTGCGGTTGACGATCTCAACCAGTTCCTCTTCGGTCATGTCCTCGGTCCCGGCCGGGCGCTCGGGAAGGACGATAAACCGCGTCTCCGAGGTGCTGTCCCATACGCGGATATCGACATCGTCCCCGATCTCGACGCCGAACTCCTTTAAAACGCCGCGGGGGTCGATCACTGCGCGGGAGCGATAGGGGAACGATTTATACCAGGCGGGAGGAAGGCCCAGAACCGGCCACGGATAGCACGAGCAAAGGGTACAAACCACCATGTTGTGAATCTTGGGCGTGTTTTCCAGCACCACCATGGTCTCGCCCTGCCGCCCTTCGTAGCCCATCTCGGCGAGGGCCGCATTGCCGTCTTCGAGCAGCCGTTTTTTAAATTCGGGGTCCGTCCATGCGCGGGCGACCACCTTGAACCCGTTGCGCGGGCCGATCTTGGTCTCGTAGGTGTCGATAAGTTCATTGAGAGCGTCCGCGTCCACCAAGCCTCTTTCGGTGAGCAACGACTCGAGCGCCCGGACCCGAAGTTCGTTATCCGTAAGCTCGGTGTGCCCATCGTGGGTCTTCTCGCTCATGCGCGCCTCCGTATCGATATTTTTAGGTGAAGTCCAATGACTTGTATTATCGATTTTTTAGGTGAAGTGCAATGACCTGTATTATGGAGAAAATCATCTCTTTTTCAAGCCATGAGAAAGGGCTCACTCCATCACGCTTGTAAGCTCAAACGCTTTTGGTTTCAGCGCTTCGGCTGTACACCGCAGAAATTCCATCCACCGTCATGCGGCAAGAGGAAATATTCATGGAGTAGACTGCACTCGGCAAAATTGGATATCACAAGGAATCAAGTCTTTTGGACTCTGATGATTGCAAATTCCGAGAAAAAGCGAATTGGCACTTTTATTGGATAGAAATGCGGCCCTGAAGAATATGAAAATGTCCGGTTGAATCCGGGAAAACCCCAAGAAATAGAGGTAATAGAGCGTCAGATCGAAACAGAGAAAAGACGGGGTAACTGTTTGGCGATGGGCGGTGTCCAGAGCAAAACCTTCTCCATTCAATTCCCTTTTAAACAGGGAAAATCCAGGGCAAAAGGAGGAAACTCACCGTTCTCCTGCTGAACCCTTCGCTGTCCCTCGGCCCCCCCTTCGATTTGTTCATTAAGATTGCGGCGCAAGCTTGTTGAGCCGCTCCACGCCTGGAGAGAATATCTCCTCCACCACCAGATTCCCGTCCTCCAGATTTTGAGTGGAGTGCTCCGTATCAGGAGGAAAGATCACCACCCCGCCCGGGCCGAGAGTCACTTCTTCATCTGCGCAGGTGAAGCGAGCCCTTCCTTCGAGCACAATGCTGATCTGCTCCTGGGGGTGGCTATGGGCGCCCAAAGAGTCCGGGCCCGAGGGAATGACCTGGCGGAGGACGGTCATCCGCTCTCCTGCGATGACGCGCCGGAGACGGCCTTCTTGTTGGTGAGCAGTCATCTCGTTCCAGTCGTAGGATTTCATGAGCCGTATTTACCTCCCCTTCTCAAATCAAAATGTTCGTTGCTGATATCTGTAAACGTTTCCTACCGGAAAATCGGACAATTTCCACTCTTCATGAGTCCGAAACACCGGCCGCCGCCTCTTCTTCCAAACCGATGGACATGGCCTCCTCTTCGGTAATCTTGTAAACCTTCGCCTGAAATCCCCGCAAGGTGTAGCCCCCGAAGGCCCGGTCGAGGAAAGGGTCCTTGTTCGGCGTGAGGGTGTTCGCGTTCGATCGGAAGGCTCCATAAAGATGGGGTAGAGAGGGTTCCTCCTCCGGAAACCACCAGGCATGCTCGACACTGATCACCCGGGGGTCGAGGCCGTCGAATATTTTTGCCTTCTGTGCGCATCGCCCTCGCGGGCTCTCGATGCATATCCAGTCGCCATTCGAGATGCCGAGCCGCTTGGACGAGTCGGGGTGGATACAAGTCAAAGGCTCGGGATGAAGCCTGCGGAGGGTTCCCTCGTGGTGCTGCTGGGTGTGAAAGAAATAGGGAACCCTGGCGCCCGTGATAACGGTAAAGGGATACTCCTCCGCCACCTCGGGGCTGCTATAAGGAGTTTCGGGCGGCTCGGTGAAAAAGGGCAGCGGGTCATAGCCGTTCTCGTGCCATCGGGTGCAGTAGATTTCCGCCTTGCCGGTCCGGGTGGGAAATCCGCCGCTCTCTCGAAAATAACCGGTCTCGTGTTTCCGGTAGACGAGCTTGTCTTGAAGGCCGCCCGCCTCGGTCACGTCCTTCCATAAAATTCCGGCTTTGGCCAGGCGCTCTTCGTAGAACGCCACGATCATGCGCCAGGGCCAGCTCTCTCCCAGCCCCATGCGCCGCAGTATCTCGCCCGAAACATCGAACTCATCGCGCACCTCTCCCAGCGGCTCGATCGCACGCTGGCACATAACATTCCCGAAGGGGCTATAGCTGTGCGGTCCCGCGAGGCGCTCTTTCTCGAACTGGGTGGGAGCGGGCAGCACGATGTCGGCGAGTTGGAGCGAGGGGGTCATAAAATGGTCGAATCCCATATGAAAGTCGAGCTTCAGCAGGGCCTCGCAGACCTCGCGTGAATTGCTCCAGGTCATGACGGGGTTTCCCCCCATGGCAACCCAGGCCCGCACAGGGTAAGGCTCATCCGTGAGGATGGCGCGCAGGACGGCGGGGTTGTTGGCGTACTGCTTAGCGGTGACCCCGGAACCGAGCCGGAAACGGTCGGCGCCGAGTTGATTCTCGAAGGATTCATCGGGAAGCGTGGCCGCGAATTCCTCAACGAATTCCCGGTGAACCTTGCAGCGCGGCGCCGGGTAGTAATTCCCCCCCTGGTTGTCCACGTTGCCAGTGAGGCACTCCAGGACGGTCAGGGCTCTCGGCCCCTGGTGGGAGTTGATGTTCATATCGAGGCCTACGCCCCAGCTGATGGCGGCGGGCCGAGTGGTTGCGTAGAGGCGCGCCGCACGGACGATGTCCTCCGCTTTCAGCCAGGTAATCGAGGCCGCCTCTCCGGGCGGGTACGCCGCACACCGCTCGCGCAGGAGTTGCCAGGCTGTTTTGCACGAGAGGCCGGCCACATCGAACGAGCCTTCCAAGGCGAGTTTTACACCGGGGGCATCGGCCGGGGCTGCTTCGTTATTTCCCTCGTTCCATACGAGATAGCGCCCCTCCACGTCCCGGAGCAGTTCACCCGACGCGGTATCCACCAGGTAGGGAGCGTTGGTCCATTTCGTTACGAAGTCGCGATCAAAAAGACCCTCTTCGATGATGACGTGAATCATGCTCATGGCCAGGACCACATCGGTCGAGGGGCGAATCTGGAGCCAGAGGTCCGCCCGGCGGGCGTAAGGCGTCCGCCGCGGATCAATCACTATCAGCTTGGCGCCCCGCTTGAGGTTCTCATGCACCTTCCAGCCGAGAATGGAATTGTGGTTCGAGGTCTCAAGCTGATCCGCCCAGAGGACCAGGCATTCGGGTCCTCCCTCGAGATCGATGGTGTAGTAATTGCCGAAGGTTGCTTTTGAGGCCTCCCGCCGCGGCATCATGCATTGAGCCCGGCCGGGTCCGGTGCGATTCGTTGTGCCGAGCTTGAGGAGGAAAAGGTCCACGATCCAGGCCACTTCGTCGCCCTTCGTGCCGTCTCCGCCGGTGACGGCCAGGGGGCCGTAGCGATCGATGACCCGCTTGAGTTCGGCGGCGCATGTGTCCAGGGCCTCGTCCCAGGAAATGCGATCCCACTTCCCCTCGCCGCGCTTGCCCGCCCGTTTCAAAGGATATAGCAACCGATCCTTGTGATAAAGGGTTTCGATTGAGTGGCGGCCCTTGACACATATCTTGCCCCGGTTGTGCGGGTGGTCCGGGTCGCCGACGACATCGACGACACGATCATCCTTGACGTGGACAAGAATTCCACAACCCGCGTGGCAACAAAAACATCCGGATTTCACGATTCTGGTGCCATTTCCCGAACTCATCACTTGCCATCTCCTTTGAATTTCATCTCGCCCTCCGCCTACTGAGTTCGAACCAATCCCGCTGATAGAGGGACTCCCATCTTTAATCAGCCGGACCGTGCTCCGCTATAACTGGATTCCCAAGGGACCCAAATTTTTTCGGAGCACAGCTGCATCCTTCGATCACGCCAAGAATTTCCCTTCCTTCACGATGGGCTCGCCGTCCAGTTCCACCGTCGCCCCGTACATCAGGGCGTCCATGTGCATGTTGCTCCGGACTTTCCCGGTGAGGACGGAATTGTCCCCGAGTCCGATGTGAGCGGTGCCGAGAAGGCGCTTGTCCAGGTTCGAGCCCACGGGCAGCGCGTTGGCGACGGTGCCCATGCCCAGCTCCGCAAAATTCGTAGCGTTTTCATCCCCCTGATCCAGGATGGCGCGCAGCCGCTCAGCGTCGGCGCCCCCGGAGACATCGGTTATTCTGCCTTTTTCGATCGTTATCCTAAGGGGCTCGCGCACGAAGCCGATCCAGTTCACCATTCCGTCGATGATCGCCACGCCCTCGCCGGTGCCTTCCACGGGTGCGATGTGCGCGTCGGCGAAATTCGGCAGGCCGGCCCAGCGGCCCGGTTCCCATTTGGTGCAGATGGGTGAGACGCCGAACCCTTTTCTCCCTTTCAGGGACATGGTGACCTGGGTCCCCAGTGCGGTCGTGAGGCGCGCGGAATCCGCGGACGTCAGCCGGTCTATCAGTCGGAGTACCCGCTCTCCTGTTTCCAGCAGATCTTCGCGGGTGAGGCGCGAGCCGGGAGGAAGGATCCTGTAGCCCCCGTACCGGACGCCTTTTTCCGTGGCCTCTTTTCGCGCTATTGAATGCGCGAATTGGTTTTGGGCCAATTCCGACAAGACGACGATCAGGACGTCCGCCGCGTTCATGGCCGCGACCACCATCTCGCTGGGCTCCACTTCGTAATTTTTGGGATCGGGGAGAACGGTGATCGCGGTTTCCGCCCCCAGGAGGTTCGCCGCGGCGTTCAAGGCTTCGCCATATTCGAGATGCTCCTTGTCGGCGAGGACGAGCACCTTCTCTCCTTCCTTGATCCCCAGACAGGTATCCACGCACAGGCTTGCGATCTCCATCCGTTCCATCAGACTAGTCACAGTCGTCCCCTCCAGGAGTGTTGAGAAATCTGCCCAGGTCGCTGAGACTCGCACCGTGGCATCAAACTCTCCGCGCGGATTCACAGCCGCCCGGGCGGCATAGGTTTTCCGTCAAGATGGCCTCCCTCTATCTCTCGATGGAGAAAAGCATCGGAGTCAAGGTGCGGAGCGAACTCGCTGGCTCTTCTCTGGACATCAATTTCGAGACATCTGTGCAGGAGGGCCGAACAAAAGGCTAATCAGGATGAAAAGGATATCCAATTCTCAATATCGGAAACCCGCGCGGAGGTGTCAACCTGGGCAGGGCAAATTAGTAATTCGCCATACACACCCACCCGCCGGTCATATCATCGCAACATGAGAGAAGGGATGATGTTATTCCGAAACACAGGTTTGACCTCGGCCCCGGCCGCCCTAGCCAGGATTGGCTGACCTTTTACGCTCCTCCGCCAACTCGGTGCTCAAAACGGGTTGATAAACCTCGATTACTTTTCCGGTCGTGTCGCCCAGGAGGGTGATGTTGTGGATCTGGCCCGGCGCGACGTAGATGACATCGCCGGGATCCACGCGGCGTTTCTCCTCAACCACCCGCATCTCCCACTCGCCTTACAGAACGCAAAAAAACTGTTCGATCTCCGGATGGTCGTGAAGCTCGGCGGGCTCTCCACCCGGTTCGATGGTGAGCAATTGCACCTGAACGTTTTCACCGAAAAGCCGGCGGTGAGTCACGCCGGAGCGATTGTGTTCCTCCGGAACCGTATCCCAACTGTAGAACGTCATGAGGCTCCACCTGAACGGGATACGGGGGATGACCTGCCCCCCAGTAGTTGTGCCGCTTCCGATGAGAGTCTGGCTTCAAAATCCTCTTAATCCGAATGGACCGGTTTCGAGGAGGAGGCCAGCCGCACCTTCCTGATCTTCTCAAAATCCCTATAGAGCAATGAAAAATCCTGCTCTTGCATTCCTCGCTTGATAGCTTTCCCTAAAAAAGAAAAAGTTCTTTCTGCCAGCGAAACCTCCGCCCCAAGCTTTTTGCCCAGTTTGACGGCCAGGCCTACATCCTTGTGGAGATTGAAAATGCGAGAATTGGCGTTCCACTTCCCTGAAAGAATGTTATTCGGGAAGCGGTGACGGCTTACATAGCTATAGACGACGGAAGCATTAAAAATTTCGACCATGTCCTCCACCCTCATCCCCATCCGCTCAATTATCCGCGCACCTTCGCAGGTGGACACGAAGATTGTGTGGAGGACCATGTTGTGAACAAGCTTCATCGCGTGACCGGAACCGAGTTCTCCAAGATGAAAGGTTTTTTCCACGATGGGGGAGAGAAGATTTTTCGTGCGCCTGAATGCCTTTTGATCTCCCCCAATCATGAGGACGAGCTTCCTGGTGGGGCCGCGGCCCATCCCGGCATCGAGGTAAGCAATCCCCCTTTTTTCAGCCAGACGACCCAACTTTTTCGTATCAACGGGGTCTGATGTGGTGAAATCATAGAGGACCAGCCCCTTGCCCGCGTTTTGCAGGATTCCCGCCTTTCCCTTCAGGCAATCCGCCACTTCTAGCGAGGAGGGTACGACGAAAATAATGACCGCGCACTTTCCCGACATCGTGCCGGGTTCAGCCACCTCAGCACCTTTCATTTTCTCGAAAGGCTTCCGGGCTAACGGGGATGTGTCCCACACCATAAGAGGCGTTTTTGCTTCAACCAGCTCTTCCGCGATGGGTTTGCCCATCTTTCCCAGCCCAATTACCCCTATGGTTTTATTTCTTGCCATAGCTTTTTCTCCTTCTGGAATTGCCAAGTCAGAATCATCAAATTGAGTTCGATCTTATTTGAGGGTTCCAAAATTATATCACTCCCTTTATTTGCTCCATTTCGCTCCGCAATAATCGGAGCCCATTAAAATTCAACACCTTTAATATCCGAAAAAAAATCCCCTTCAAGCAGAAATTCAAGACTCGATTGTGTATTTGGACCAGAAGGGATTGGAAGTATCGTATTGATTATGACCATTGCCGGGATTCAGCCTTGGCATGTCCCCACCAGGCTGACTTCTTAACCTGTGCATGGCGAATTAGTAACTCGTCGTGCACACCCAGTATTCCGGGCGGGCGTTCATGTGTTCTTGATCTCGATCTCGGCGAATTCGAGCGCCTTCCGGATGCGCCCCAAAGTTTCATCGCCGGGAACTTGCAGGGGAGGCCGCACCACCATCGAAGGAAGCTTTCCGGACAGATAAAGGGCGGCCTTCATCCTCGGTACCATGTTGATCATGGGCGGCTCGAAAAGGACGCGGGACAGACAGTCCACCTTTTCGTGGAGCGCCATTGCGGCGGAAATATCTCCCCCTTTCACCGCATTGAACATCCCCACGATGAGATCGGGGCAAAGGGTGTGGAATATGAGAAGGGTGCCGTCCGCGCCGGCCAGGAAGTTGTAGAAAAGAAGGGTGTCGTTTCCCGTCAGGACGGCCACGTCCCGATCCAGCTCCCGGATGCCGTGAAGATTGTTCTCGAAGCTGGCGGTGGCCCAGGTCGTATCCTTCACGCCCACCACGCCCGGCACCTGGCAGATTTCGCGAACGACCTCGGTCGTGTAATTCACTCCCGAATAAGCGCCCATCACGAAAAAGAGCATGGGAAGACACACGGCCTCCAGAATCTCCTCGCAAAACCTCCGCACGAGCGGCCCATCGATCCCCCACGAGAACCAGCAGGGAGCCATCATCAAGGAAGCGTCCGCCCCGCGCTCCAGCGAATCGCGGGATACGCGGATGGCGCCATCGGTAGTGTCCGGGTATGGAGAAATTCCCGCAACGGTGAGGAGGCCGTGTGGTTTGACGGTTCGGGCAACGATTTCAACGACCTGCATTCGCTCTTCGTAGATGAGGCTGTCCCCCTCGCCGGCGTGGGCGTTCACGACAAATCCGTTCATGAGGCCGGTCTCGGCCAATTCGGCGACCTGGGCTTCGAGGCCTTCCCGATCGATATCACCGCTCTCCGAAAATGGAACCACACAGGCGGCCAAGTGGCGGTACCGTTCCGCGTTTGTCATTGTCGAACTTCCGTCCTGTCCTAGTATTCGAACAAATCACAATCCGGAATTACGCGACAATCGAGGCCCGTGCCCTGATTCCGCACCGAGCATTCACAATTCTGGCTATGTTTCCCGTATTGCCCCCCCCAAGTTTAGCGGAAAACTTCATGCGAGGCACCTGCTCCTTTATGAAAACCCAACCCGAGGGCGGCTTTCCTGTGCTCCGCAAAATTAGACTCCCTAAAATTTCAACGCTTTGAAGTCTAAAAAAGTCTTGTCCAAAAGAAATTTATAACTCGATCATACATTAGGACAGAGCGGGCAGCCCGATTTCAGTGGCCAGCTCAAAAAGGCCGGCAAAGAATCCCGAGCAGGGCGCCGGCCAGCCTGGAGTCTCCTTCGATGCGGAGGCGGCCAGCCGCTTTTTTCGCACCCAGATCGGCCCGACCGGTAGTCAGCAAGACGATATCGCTGGCGGATGCGAATACCTCCGCGTCGAACGGCCCTTCCTCCGGAGAAACCGGCCGCGCGCTCCCCGCCTCGACCCGCATCGCCCAGCTTCGGGCGGGGCCGACCGTCTCGAACCGGAAGGACCCCTTCAACTCCGGGTCCGGGGCATGGTTAAAGAAAAAGGGCAGCCGGAAGTCGAGGATATCGACCGCCGCCCCCAGCGCATCGGGATGGAGTTCGCCCTCCGGATCGTTCCGGGTGTCCCAATCGTGGAGAATTAGTTCATAGAGCCGCTGTCCGGGGTAGGAGTGCACCGGGGACGGGCACATCCAGTGCCAGGCTTCCTTTTCCATATCTTCGGGGCGGATCGCCTCGAACACCACCTGAAGATTCCAGACCGCCTCCTCGAAGCGGTCTACGCGCTCGCCACCGGGCAGGGAAGCAAGCTCGGCGCCCACCCGATCCCTGTAGGCCCAGAAGCTCTTCAAATCCTTCGCCCCGAAGGGCATCTCGAACCGCTCCTCCCTCCCCGCCGGTATCACGTGCGCGTAAAACCGGGCCCCGAGTGTCATATGGGCAACAACATCCGCCGCTGACCAGCCAGGGCAATAACTCGGACAACTCCATCCCGCCTCGTCCAGGTTGCGCAAGATGGTGATAAACCGGCGGTTCTCTCTTTCGACCCACTGGATCGCGGGAATACGCTCCTCGATGGAGGACATCCGAACCTCGAGTTATGCCGCACCAGAAAATGGCGGGGGGGGATTCTCAGTATCCTG
>NYYB01000092.1 GCA_002685755.1 Nitrospinota bacterium | reverse complement strand
CGGTCGGACAGCGCCCTCTCCTGTCGGTCGGACAGCGCCCTCTCCTGTCGGTCGGACAGCGCCCTCTCCTGTCGGGAGGGCGCTACCCCTGGCTCTTGATGCTCTTGAGGATGGCCAGGCGGACCCGGTCCTCCTCGCCGCCGAATTTCCCGTGAAGATACTCCAGGACGAGCCCCGCCCAGGCCGCGCGGTGGGCTTCGCCGGGCTGAAGGTAGCGCGAGGCGGCGAAGCGCCAGCCGCCCTCCCCCCCCCGGAGAAACAGATCGGCCCGGATGTCGGGCTGTAGCGCCAGCCGCACCGCCGCAAGCAGGTCCTTTCCGTCCGAAAGATCGAAGTGAAAGGCACGCTCCTCGCCGCCGAAGCGAACCGCGAGGATGATTTCGACCTCCTCCACCCACCGGGGCGCGGCCAGTTCGATCGAGACCGCCTCAGAGGGCACTGAATCATCCACCCCGAACATCAGATAGGTGTCGCCCCCCACCGCGAGCCGCCGGGCGGGCGGCAACAAAGCGGCCGAGTCTTCACCGCCCTCGCCGTTTCCACTGCCTCCATCGGAGGCGGAGCGACCAAGCGCCTCCCCGATCCAGTCGGCGAGCCGCTCGCGGCCCGGGTAGGTGGTCGGCGTCTCTCCCCCGCCGAGGAGGCTCAGCCGCTCGGACCAAGCCGCCAGCGAAGCTAGGAGAGGCTGCGCCGGGCGAAGCGCCTCGGCCTCCCAGGGAGTGACTCCTCCCAGGGCTGCGGCGACGCTCCCCTGTATCGCTGCGAGGGCCCCCGTACTTTCGTCCCCGGCCACATCTCTTAAAACCTCCACGGCGGCCAGCCGCTCGGCCAGCGCTTCAAGATGACCCGTGACCTCGGGAAAGAGCCCTCGAGCGGCGGTCATCTCGTCCGCCAGCCCGTTTTCCGCCATCCACTCCCCCGGCTCGAAGGGAAGCGAACCGAGCCCCAGATTCGGCTCCCGGAGGCGACGCCAGTAGCCCCGCGCCCCCTGGAGGGCGGCGGAGATGCCCGCCTCGCCGCGTATCTCCCAAGCCTCGGCCAGCTCCCGGCGAATGGCCTCCTCCCCCTCGCCCCGGTCGAGGGCGGCGGCGAGCCGCCTCAGCAGCAGGCTGAAAAAAGCGGCCTGGGCGCGAGCGAGGGAGGATAATTTTCCAGGCGTCGAGGTCGCCGAGGTCAGCAATAGATAGAGGGCGCTGACGGAGGGCTGGCCTTCCGCCCGCCGAAGTGGAAGCCTCCCCATCAGACCCGCCAGCCGCCCGGCGCGCTCCTGGACGGCGGGAAGCGGCTCCCCGCCGAGGAGGCGAAGATGAACGAAAGAAAGCGGGAGAAGCTGCTCAGGCAGGGTGGGTTCGGCCTCGGGCGGAAAAAAAAACGTGGTCAGCTGGGCGAGAATCTCCTCGCCCGCCCGGCCGAAATTCCTGTCGAGATAGCCGCGGCAGCGAGCCTCCCACCAACCGGCGAAGGCCGCCTCAGAACCGGGGGCGCTCACCTCTCGCCCTCGACCTCGGAGCCAGAGCCGGTGTCAGAGCGGACGGGTGGTCCGGATGTTGCCGCCGGGCCGCGCTCCCCGTCCCCGCGGATGATCTCCGCCGCGCGCATCGACCACTCCCCTCTACCCTGGAGATACCGCCCGGCCGCGAAGAGCGCACCGGCGATGAGGACAATCTGGAGCTGGGCGTCCATCCCGGAAAATTCGGGGATGGCGCCCCCGAAGAAAAGCGCGAAGGCGCAATCGATCAGGGCGAGCACCTGGAGAAGGCGGCCGAAGCGGTAGGCGAACATCAGCCGAGCTGGCTTACCGCCGCCCGGAGGCGCTCGATCCCCTCCTTTACGTTTTCAAGGGATGTCGCGTAGGAAAAGCGGATGAACCGGTCGTCGCCGAACCCGGCGCCTGGTACGGCGGCGCACTGGGCCTGCTCGAGGAAGTAGATCCCTACGTCGACCGAGTTTTTGAGTTCCCCGCCCGGGCCGTGGCGTCCGAAAAGATCGCTGATGCGCGGGAAGACGTAGAACGCCCCCTTGGGCATGACGACCGAGAGGCCGTCGATGGCGTTCATCCCCTCGACGATCGCCTGTCGCCGCCGGTCGTACTCGGCGATCCACTCGTTCAGGAAATCGTGCGGCCCCTCGAGAGCGGCTATCCCGCCCCACTGGGCGAAGGTGGTGGCGTTGCTCGTACTCTGGCCCTGGAGGGTGTCCATCGCCTTGACGACCTCGCGCGAGGCGCAGGTATAACCCATCCGCCATCCCGTCATGGCGTAGGTCTTTGAAAAACCGTCGAGCAGCAGCGTCCGCGCCTTCATCTCGGGCGAGAGGCTGGCGATGGAGACATGCTCCTCCCCGTCGTAGAGAATCTTGCCGTAGATCTCGTCGGAGAGAACCATCGCCTGCGGATGGGCGAGCACCTCCTCGGCGATCCCCTCGATCTCGGCGCGGGTGTATACGCACCCCGATGGGTTGCAGGGGCTGTTGATCACCACGATTTTCGTGCGCGGGGTGATAGCGGCGGCAAGCTGCTCGCGCGTCATTTTGAAACCGTTATCCTCGCTCGTCTCGACGGCGACCACCTTCGCCCCGGTCAGCGTCGCCACCGGCTCATAGGCCACCCAGATCGGCGCCGGGATCACGATCTCATCACCTTCATCGAGGAGGACATGGAGCGCGTTGAAGAGCGACTGTTTTCCGCCGACGGTGACGACGACCTCGTCGGGCTCGTAGGCGACTCCTTTGTTCTCGGCCACCCAGCCGCAAATCGCTTTCCGGAGGGGCAAGACTCCGCTCACCGGCGTGTATTTCGTCTTGCCCTCGCGCAGGGCTTTCGCGGCGGCTTCCTTGATGTGATCGGGGGTGTCGAAATCCGGCTCTCCGGCGGCGAAAGAGATTACGTCCACCCCCTGCTCGCGCAGTTCGGCGGCCTTGGTGTTCATGGCGAGGGTGGGGATTGGGGGCAACTTGCCCATACGCGATGCGAGCTTCATGAGAGGACTCCCGGACCTAGTTGGATGGTTTGAAGCGGACGGTGAGCGCCTCGAACACTTTTGAGGGAACGAGGTGGCTCACGTCGCCGCCGAATGAGGCAACTTCCTTGACGAGACTCGAACTGAGGAAACTGTACTGCTCGCTGGGCATCAGGAACAAGGTCTCGATCTTGTCGTTGAGCTGCCGGTTCATGAGCGTCATCTGGAATTCGTAGTCGAAATCGCTCACCGCCCGCATGCCGCGAATAATGACGTTCACCCCGAGATCGGCGGCGAAATCGACCAGGAGCTGCTTCTCGAACCCCACGATTTCGAGATTCTCGAGGTCCCCCAACTCGTCGAGAAAAAACTTTTTCCGCTCCTCGAAGGAGAAGAGCGGGGTCTTGTCCGGGTTCAGCGTAACGGCGACGAACACCTTGTCGAAAGTCCGGAGGCTTCTCTGGATAACGTCGATATGCCCGTTCGTGGGAGGATCGAAGGTTCCGGGATAGACCGCCTGACGCACCATATGATTTCAGACCTTTTCCGTGATTCGAGCAGATCAGGGATATAAAATCTCACGCCGGAAACGGAGCAAACTAGTCTTTTCCCGAGCGTTGTGTCAACTTGCCGGTGCCCCTGAACTAACGCCCCCTCGGAGCCGCAACGCCGATTCCCAACTTCAGGAGAGACTACCGTTGGAACTCTTCCCGCTCGGTCTCGTCCTGATATCGGCTCTCCTGCACGCAAGCTGGAACTACTTCGCCAAGGGAAACGACGACCCGCCCGCCATGATTTGGTGCGTGATGACCGCCTCGCTTCTCGTCTATGCCCCGATCTTCCTCAACCGGCTCCCGGGCGCCCGCTTCGCGCCGGATGCATGGATCTACATCCTGGCCACCGGTATTCTCCATGCGTTCTATATTTCCACTCTGGGAATCGCCTACCAGACCGGGGAGCTCTCGAAGGTCTATCCGCTGGCGCGGGGCTCGGCCCCTCTCATGACGGCAGGAACGGCGGCCCTTTTCCTAGGCGAGCGGATATCCCCGGCGGGCGGCCTGGCGATATTCCTCGTTGTCGGCGGAATATTCGTCTCCCACCTCGAGCCCGGCGAGGACAGAGGCTGGCGCCTCCCCTTCCGGCGGGGGAGCGGGGCCGCCGTCCGGTGGGCGCTGGCCACGGGAATGATGACGGCCCTCTATTCCGTCGTGGACAAAGTGGGCGTCACCCGGGTATCTCCTGAAATCTACATTTACCTCATGTTCATATTGACCTGTTTGCTCCTCGCCCCCGTTTACCTTACGGGCTCGCGCGCCGCCCTGGTCCGGTCGAACTTCAAAGACGGGAAATCGATATTCCACGTCCTATTGGCCGGCGCGTTCATGATGGGGTCCTACGGTCTGTTATTGTTCGCCCTTCAAATGAACAAGGTGAGCTACGTAGTCGCGGCCCGGGGGGTGAGCGTTATTCTCGCCGCCGGGCTCGGCGTCTTCCTCCTGAAGGAAAGCGGACAGCGCCAGAAGTTGATCGGCGCCGCCCTCGTCGCGGCGGGTCTGGTTATTCTCGCGCTGACGAGGGAGACGGCTCGCCGCCTCAACCCTTCTTCAGCACCTCGCGGACCATGTGGCTGATCTCGGGGAGAATGATCTTCTCCATGCCGGTGCGGCAAGCGTTCCCGGAGCCGGGAAGGGTCATGATGATAGTGCCCCGGCAGGTGCCGGCGGTGGCGCGGGTGAGGATCGAAGCGGTGCCGATGTCGAGATAGCTCAGGTAGCGGAACAACTCGCCGAAGCCGTGCATCTCTTTTTCGATCATCAAGAGGGCGACGTCGTAGGTAGTGTCGCGGGGGGTGATGCCGGTCCCGCCGTTGGTGATGACGACCTGGACCTCGGGGTCGCCGCATGCCTCCTCAAGCGCTCCGCGTATCTGGCCGGCGTCGTCCTTGACGATTCGCGTGAAGGCGACCCGGTGACCGTGGTCGGCGAGCATGTTGGCGATGAGTTTTCCGCTCGTGTCGGTCTCCTCGGTGCGCGTGTCGCTCACCGTGACGACGACGCAGACGACGGCGTCCGGGCCCTCGGCCCGGTGCTCTTCAAAGGTTTTCTTCTCCGCGGCGGCGGCGACTTCATCGCGAGATGGGCCCTGGCTCATGGTCGGCTCGTCCTCGATTCCGGCAAATTGGGATTCCGTCAAACGGGTAGGCCCGCTGACGGGCCGGTTTGTTTCCTGAAGCCCCAAACCTAGCCGAACCGCCGCCGGCGGGCAACGTCCGAGGCCCCGGCGGATTCTGTTGTCTCCGGGGTTACACGCCCGATTTTCGGCGTTTTTCGCGGTTTTCGTGAAATCAACCCACCCGCCCGGTTGTTTGACATGATGGGAGGTTATCAATCCGGATTTCGGATGAAAAAGGCGATATTGTGAGGCGGGCCACTATAAATCGTCAAAATGATGGAACATTCAGCCCGGATTTAGTGTCTAATGACGTGTGTGCGGAGTTTTGCCGCTGGACGATTGGGATGGAGGCGAAAAAATGACCCTGAAAACCGCTCTTCGCTCCTCGGTGTTGGGAGCGGCGATATTTCTTCTGGCCGCCGGTTCGGCCAAGGCGTTTCTTCCGTTTATTCTTCCGCCCCAGGAGGGGCCGGTCGGCAAGGCCCACGAGCCCGTCATCGAGGCGGTCTCCGCCCAGAAGGAAATCGGCATCGGCCAGCTGTGGAAGATTTACATCCGCGCCTCGGATCCGGACGGCGACGTGGACAAGATTTATGTCTCTTTCTCCCAGCTGGGCGTCAGCTACATCGCCCTCCCACTTCTGCTCGACCGGCCGGTGAAGAAGATCCAGGGAGCCGTTCTGACCTGGACGACGCTCGCGAGCACCAGCACCCAAACGGGTGTCATCTACGCCAGCGCCGAGGTGCGGGTGGAGGATCGCGCCGGGAACGTGAGCGACTCGAAAACCTTCGAGTTCATCCTCGACCCCTACGGGCCCAAGGACAAGTTCGCCCCGCCCGCGGCCCTCGCCGAGGGCCCGGTTTACGGCCAGGTGGACTTTCCGATTCGCTCCGAGGACGAGCTGGGCACTGACGGCGAGGACGATCGCCCGGAGAATTAACACGCAGGTAACCAACACACAACTGGGCAAGGGACGTGAAAAAAGAGGGGGAGCCGCCGTCTCCCCCTCTTTTTTTTACCCGAATTTCCGCTAGCGCGTCCGCCCTGTCAAGGTGTCGAGGGGGTGGACGTCGGTAACGAGGCGCTCGTCGTAGGGATAGGGCGTGTAGATGTCAGGCCCCTCCTTGGTCACGACGACGTTGTTCTCCAGCCGGAAGCCGCCGACTCCCACCTTGCCCGCGTAGGGCTCGAGATTGAAGGTCATCCCCGCTTCGAGTTCGAGGGGATCGTCGTAGGCCGCCGGGCTGAAGTAGGGAAGCTCCCAGGGGTTCGTCCCCGAGCCGTGTCCCAGACTGTCGAGGACGTAGGGCTCGGCCGCCTTGTAAACGTCGAGGGTGGTGTTGCCCACTTTCGAGGCCCCGCTTGAGTCCCACACCGCGTTATAGCTGTTCATGTGCCACTCGATCTGCTCTGCGGTAGGGGCGATGTCGCCGCAGATCCAGGTCCGGGTGAAGTCGCCCCAGTAGCCGTTGAAGCAGGCGCCGATGTCGATGATGACGGGGTCGCCCGTGCGGATGATGCGATCCGAGGTCAACCGCCGGTAGGGCGCAGTGTAGGGGCCCGAGCAGACGATGTTGGCGCACTGGGTCCACTCGCTGCCGAGGGCGGTCATCGTCTGCCAGGCGACGGAGAGCACCTCACACTCCTTCACTCCCGGCTTCAGGAAGTCGAGCGCGGCCTCCATCGCCGCCTCGGTGAATACCGTCGCCGCCTTGAGGCACTGGATCTCGTCCTGGGTCTTGATGACCTTCGCCTTCATCAAGACCTCGTAGCCGTCCACGAACTCGGTCTTGGGGAAGGCCTCCTTGATACGCGCCTCGATCGACGGGCTCCAGAGATCGACGCCCACTTTTTTTCCGTCGAGGTTGCCGATGAGCCCCTCCACCCGGTTGGCCCAGTCCCGCACCGCCGAGATGTCGCGGAGGTTCGCCCGCTTCTGAATCTGCTCGGAATCGAGCCAAGTCATCCGGGCGTGAACATGGTCGTCGTCCATGCTGAAGATATAGGGTTCGCCCCCCTTGGCCAGGACGCAGGCCGCCATGCCGAGCGAGGCCGTCGGATGCAGGTGGGACCGGAACCCCGTCAGGTAGCGGCAGTCCTCCGTCCGAAAAACGAAGAGAGCGTCAACGTCCGAAGCGTTCAGCGCGTCCTTCGCCCGCTGGAGGCGCTCCCTGCGCATCCTTCCGAAATCGATTCGCTCCTCCCAGTCCACTCCCATCAAACCGTGATCGCCGAGATCCGCCATTTTCCTCTTTCTCCCAATTCAGAAATGAATAAGTGCCGCGGCGGCTCCGCGTACCGGAACCCGCCGCCCCCCTGTGCTAGAATCGCAATGCTAACCCATCCATTTCGATCAAAGAAGGCCGGGAGATGAAAAAATCCGTTTTTCTCATTCTCCTGCTCGGGGCATTTGTCCTCCCGGCCGCGCCGGCCGGCGCCGTCCGCATCCGCGTCGCCCAGGAATCCCGCCCCGGTGTGGGTGATTTCGACCGGAACATCCTGGGCTACATCGAACCCTACTTCGAGAAGGAAAAGGCGGCCAGCGAGTTCTACTCCTACGAAGAGGTTTCCTTTTACTCCTTCAACGGGCCACGCCCCCGGCTCCGGGCGGACACCTCGCACCTGTTTTTCGTCACCACGAAAGAGGGCCTTTCCCTGTTCATCGTCCACGACATGCCCAACGACCCTGACGGCGGGAGGGCGATCATGCGCCTCCGGGTGGGGGGCGACCCCGACGGTGTCCGCGTCCTGGTCTTCGACGATCCCTTCAGCGAGTGGGACTTCTTCAAGGCCTCCCCCGGCGGGCGGGAGATCCGCACCTGGCACCGGTGGTTCCCCTGCTGTACGGACGGGCTCGCTCTGGGCTCCCTCGATGGGGGATGGAAAGTGTTTCTTGAATTTCCCGCCGCCGACGCCCTGACCGGAGAGCCGACTTTTACTGGCCTCAAGCACTGGAAAGCCTTCTCGGCCGGGGAGGAGAAACTGGCCCTCGGACTGAAAAAGGGGCGGCGCGTCCGCCTCAACCCGCTAGGCCCTTTGGTCAAAGGGCCGCCTGTCGAAGACCCGCTGGTCAAAGAACCCTTCGCGCCGGGCGGCGACCGCCCTCTCAACCGTTTATACGCACTCAAAGGGGAAACACGATGAAAGCGATGGTTCTTCAGGAAAAAAACGCGCCCTTCGTGATGGAGGAGCGCCCCGACCCTGTCCCCGGCCCCGGAGAGGCCGTCGCCCGGGTGATCGCCTGCGGCTCGGGCCTCACTATCCACCACGCCCGCGCAGGCCGCGCCCAGGTGAATTATCCGGTGATCATCGGCCACGAGGTCCTGGGCGAGATAACAGCGGTGGGCGAGGGCGTGGCCCGGCTCTCCGAGGGCGACCCGGTCACCATGCACTGCTATCTAACGTGCGGCCATTGCCATTGGTGCCGGACCGACCGTGAGGCCCTATGCGATAACCTGGCGGGCTTCGTCGGGCGGCACATGGACGGCGGCTACGCCGAGTACATCAAGCTGCCCGTCCGAAATTTCATCCCCATCCCGGAGAGCCTCGACTACAAAGCCCACCCGGCCGAGGTCGCCGTCATCTGCGACGCCATCGTCACCCCTTACAAGGTGGTGCGCCGCGCCCGCATCCAACCCCTCGAAACGGTGGCCGTCTTCGGAGCCGGAGGCGGGGTCGGCATCCACATGGTCATGCTCGCCCGCTGGGCCCACGCCCGCGTCGTCGCCATCGATATCCTCCCCGAGAAGCTGGAAAAATGCCGGGAATTCGGGGCCGAAGCCGTCATCGATGCCTCGAGGGAAAACGTGGCCGAGGCCTTGGCCGAGTTCACCGGAGGGCGGGGACTCGATGTCGCCATCGATTTCGTATCGGCCCCCTCCACCCTGGAGGCGGGGACCAAGGCCCTCGGCCGGGGAGGCCGCCTCGTCACCCTGGGAGGCAACACCCCCGAACCCTTCCGGGTGTCGGCCGGGGAAATGCTCGCGAAGGAACTCGAACTCCTCGGCAGCCGCTCCTTCACCAAACAAGAGATCATGGACTCGCTCGAACTCGTCGGCCGCGGCGATGTCTGGCCCCATGTGACCGAAATCTACAAGCTCGAGGAAGCCGAAAAAGTCCATTACCGCCTCGAGGCCGGCCTTATTACCGGGCGGGCGGCGATCGTGATGGACTAACTCCGCCAAGAGCCGTAGCCGGGCCCGAGGCGGGCAGACGGATGATCCGTTTCTGTCCGGATGATCCGTTTCGGTGAAAAGGGGAGATCAAGATGAGCGGCAAGATAAAGCTTTTAACCTGGCCGGATTTTCCGGATGATTTTTCGGTGTGGAAGCTCAACCCCACCGGCGCCCACCTCGAAACCAATGAACTCGCGCCGGGCGTCTATGCCCTGCTCTCCTCCATTCCGGGGGCGGACAATGCCGGGTTCGTGGTGGGCGAGCGCGGTGTATTGGTGATCGACGCCCACATCTGCGTCCCGATGGCGAAGCAGATCCAGGAGCGCGTGCGCGAGGTGACGGACAAGCCCATCATCTACCTCGTGAACTCGAACTACCACGGGGACCACACTTTCGGAAACTGCGCCTTCCCCGCCGAAACGCTCGTCGTCCAACACCGGCGCACGGCCGAGATCGTTCCCTACTTCGACGAGGAGATCGCCTTCATGACCCCGTGCGTGGGGGGCGACCGGGAAATATTCGAGGGGGTGACACCCCGGCTGCCGGATATCGTGTTCGACGACTACCTCCGGCTCGACCTGGGCGGCCGGGTGGTGGAGTGTCACTATTTCGGCCCCGCCAATACCCCCGGCGACACCATCACCTATGTCCCCGAGGCGAAGGCCGCCTGGACGGGGAACATGACGGGCGGAATGTTCGGCCTCGGCCTCGAAACAGACGCGGTAACTTTCCTGGGCACCCTCACCCGCTTCGTTCAGAGGCTCGAGAACGAGACCCTCATCCCCGCCCACAGGCCACCCGCCGGGCCCGAGCTTCTCGGGGACTACCTCGTCTACTTCAGCGAGGTGACCGGCGAGGTGCGAAAGGCCATCAGCGCCGGATGCTCGCTCGAAGAAACCCTCGGCCGGGTGGTCCAGAGCGAGAGGTTCTCGCTCCCGGCCGGCGACCCCAACGCCGCCGTCATGACCGGCCGCCACCGGTACAATGTCCAGAGAACCTATCTGGCGATGGCGGGACAATAGGAAAACTTGCCGATCTTGCCGCATACCGGCCCCACCCGGGGCGGGGTCTGGAGCAGGACTTCGCCCGGGCGGGCCCCCGCCGGGGCCGTTTTTAGGAGCCGAGCCCGAGCAATTTCATCGCGGTTCCGCTCCGTATCTTCTCTTTTTCATCCTCCGGCAGATCGAGCGCCTCGATGTCGGCGACGCAGCTGTCCATCTCGCCCATCGCCTGCGGATAGTCGCTCCCCAGCATCACCCGGTCCGGCCCCCAGCGCTCGACGGCGAACTGGAGCGCCTCGCGCTCGAAGGCCACCGAGTCGATATAGAGGTTCTTGAGGTACTCGCTCGGCGGCTTCGAGATGAACTCGCTGCAGGGCGCGTGGGTCCTGAAACCCTTGTCGAGACGCCCGAGCGAATAAGGGATGAGGCCCCCGATGTGGGGGACCACCACCTTGAGGTCGGGCACCGCCTCGAAGAGCCCGCTGAAGGCGAGCCGCGCCGCCGTCAGCGCGCTCTCGAAGAGAACGCCCAGCACCGTCTGGAGCCAGAAATCGCGCATCTGGTCCGCCCCGGGCGGCAGGAACGGGTGAAGGAACACGGGGATATCAAGCTCCGCCGCGCGCTCATAGAACGGCCAGAGCTCGCGGCCGTGAATCGGGTTTCCGTCGATGCTGGTGATGAGATAGACGGCCCTGAAGCCGAGTTTTTCGACGGCGCGCTCAAGCTCCCCGATGGCGAGCCTCGTGTCCTGGAGGGGAACGGTGCAGGCGGCGGCGAAGCGGTCCGGGTATTGGGAGACAACCCCGGCAAAGGCGTCGTTCACCGCCCGGGAGAGGGCGAGCCCCGCCTCGGGCTCCCAGAGATAGACGTGGGGCATGGTGAGGGAGAGCATCTGCATATCAACTCCGCATGCGTCCATGTCCTTTATCCGGAGCGCGGGGTCGAGCTGGGCCGGGCTGATGTGGACGACCGGGGTGCCGCCGATGGTGAAAACCCGCTTCCCGCCGCCATCCTCTACGAGCCGCACCTTTCCCCCTAGGCGGCCGACCTCGTCCAGGTAGGCTTGGGGGTAGAAATGGTTGTGGATATCGATTCGCATCGCGCCTGCGACCTCCCTTCGTTTTAAGGCGATTGACTGGCGGGACAAGGTATCCGAAAGACGGGCCACCCTCAATTCGCAAGAAACATCCCGCCGCGCGCTGTGCGCCCACGGAGGGCGTGTTGCGCCCTCATGTGCTATAAAGCGGTATATAAATACGTTATCCTGACCCAAAGGAGGAGATCAGTTCCGTGGCGGATTCCGACCTGAAGGGAAAATGGGCCCTCATCCTGGGGGCGAGCAGCGGTTTCGGCGGGACGACCGCCGAGCGCCTCTCGCGTGAGGGGATGAACATCTTCG